>NZ_JBWGIG010000004.1:0-191717 GCF_056312595.1 Pseudomonas sp. GYB4201
CGACCTGGTCTACGACCGACAATTTAAAGGCTAGCGTGTAATCGCGCTGACTCCGCCTTTTGCCTGAATCCATTGATTCCTCCTGAGGATTGGTCAGAAGGTGTAAACCTTATTCAGGACGGGACACCGGGTAGAAAAAAGCCCAGGCGTCTGGCCCGGGCTTTTCAAGGATACTCAGGATAGCGCCGTGGTTACGAGCCCTGCCGCGCCTTGGCGCGCATTTTCTCCGCCATGCTCGCCATCTCGTCGTACAGCGCCTGCGGGTTCTGCTGCTTCAACGCCCAGGCCTGGCGCCCCTGCTCATGGGGCAGGATCATGAACACGCCCTGCGCCACCTGCTGGTAGACGTAATCGGCAATGTCGGCCGCGGTGATCGGCGAGCTTTCCAGCAGCTTGCCCACCTGCACCTTCATGGCCGGGGTAGGCCCGCGGAACGAGTCGAGCAGATTGGTCTGGAAGAAGGATGGGCACACCACGTGCACCCCCACTTCCTGCTGGCGCAGTTCCACCAGCAGGCTTTCCGACAGCGCCACCACGCCCGCCTTGGCGACGTTGTAGTTGCTCATGGCCGGCCCCTGCATCAGGGCTGCCATGGAGGCGATGTTGATGATCGTGCCCTTGCTCTTCTCCAGCAGCGGCAGGAAGGCCTTGCAGCCCTTGACCACGCCCATGAGGTTGATTGCGATCTGCCAGTCCCAGTCTTCCAGCTGCAGCTCGCTGAAGAAGCCGCCCGACGCCACGCCGGCGTTGTTGACGATGACGTCGATGCCGCCCAGTTTCTCTTCGCAGGCCTGGGCCAGGGCCGTGAGCTGGCTGTAGTCGCGCACGTCGCAGCGCTGCACGAAGCCGTCGCCACCCGCCTCGCGCACCAGCTTCAGCGTTTCTGCCAGGCCCGCCTCGTTGACGTCAGCCAGCGCCAGGTGCCAGCCCTCGCGGGCCCAACGAAGTGCGATCTCGCGGCCCAGGCCCGAGCCGGCGCCAGTGATCATCATGCGATTGTGCATAGCCAATGCCCTGTGTTCCTTGAATGGTAGAGGCCAGTCTAGTGAAGGAAGCGGCCAGGCTCATGCACCATCAGGTTAGTGAATGGGTGATGCAAACATTCGTTTTGCGACGCTTTTGTGACATTCGGTAATAACCCGGTTTTGCATTCGCCGGCAAAAAACGCGACCCTCCCCGCCGCTGATCGGTCGTCATGCTTCACGCGGAACCTGCCTGCCGAATGCCTATCCTTATTCCATCACCTTTCGTTCAAGGCCACTCATCATGATCACCCGCCGCGACCACCGCATCGACTTCTATCGAGGGCTGGCGTTGATCTTCATTTTCTGGGATCACATACCGCAAAACCCGCTCGCCAACTTCACCGCGCGCAATTTCGGCTTCAGCGACGCGGCGGAGATCTTCGTGTTCCTGGCCGGCTACGCGGCGGTGCTGGCCTACGGCAAGATCGCCCTGCGCAGCGGCTACCTGATCGCCACGGTGCGCATCCTGCGTCGCGCCTGGGTGCTGTACATCGTGCACATCTTCCTGCTGGTGCTGCTGATGGGCATCATTTTCGTCGCCAACAGCCATGTCGAGACCCGCGACATGATCCAGGAGATGAACCTCAACTACTTCATCCTCAACCCCCAGCAGGCGCTGGTGGATGAACTGCTGCTGCGCTTCAAGCCCAACCTGATGGACCCGCTGCCGTTGTACATCGTGTTGCTGGCGGGGCTGCCGCTGGTGCTGCCGGTGCTGATCAAGCACACGGGGCACGCGGTAGGCGTGTCGCTGGCGGTGTATGGCCTGACCCAGTGGTTTGGCTGGAACATTCCCGCCCACGGCAACGGCCTGTGGTATTTCAACCCCTATGCCTGGCAGGCGCTGTTCGTGCTGGGTGGCGCCGCGGCCCTGCACGCCCAGGCGCCGCAGGTAGCTGATACCCGGCCGCTGCGCCAGCAGCCGCTGTTCATGGCCTGCGCCATTGCGCTGGGCGTCAGCGCGGTGGTCGCCCTGAGCTGGAAGTGGCCGGCGCTGCACGACGCCTTCATGCCCACCTGGATCGCCGAGCGCCTGTACCCCATCAGCAAGACCAACCTGGCGCCGGTGCGCCTGCTGCACTTCCTGGCGCTGGCCTATTGCGTGGGCAAACTGGTGCCGGACGGTGCGTGGGTGCAGCACTGGCTGGTGCAGAGGGTGGCGATGATGGGCCGCTATTCGCTGGAGATCTTCTGCCTGAGCGTGCTGCTGGCGCCGCTGGCCGACATGGCCAATGCGCTGGGCGATGACCGCCTGCCCATGCAGGTCGCCACCGCGTTGGCGGGCCTGGGCCTGATGCTGGCCCTGGCGCAGTGGCTGGACTGGAACAAGCGGCTGACCAGCCCGGCGCCGGTGGCGACGGGCGTACCCAGCCGGGCTTAGGCGTTGCCGGACAGTTTCATCCGCGCGGCCTGGGTGAAGTCGAGCATGCGCTTGAGCGGCCGGATGGCCTGGGGAATCAGCGCCGGGTCGACGAAGATCTCGTTGCGGCCCTCGCGCAGCGCCGTCAGCGTGCGCTCCAGGGTGTTCATGGCCATCCACGGGCAGTGCGCGCAGCTGCGGCAGGCGGCGCCGTTGCCGGCAGTGGGGGCTTCGACGAAGATCTTGTCCGGGCACAGCTGCTGCATCTTGTAGAAGATGCCGCGGTCGGTGGCGACGATGAAGGTCTTGTTCGGCAGGCTCTGGGCAGCGGCGATCAGCTGGCTGGTGGAACCCACCGCGTCGGCCAGTTCGATCACCGATTCCGGCGACTCGGGGTGCACCAGGATGGCGGCGTCCGGGTACAGGGCCTTCATGTCGGCCAACTGGCGCCACTTGAACTCTTCGTGAACGATGCACGAACCGTCCCACAGCAGCATGTCGGCGCCGGTCTTTTTCTGGATGTAGCGGCCCAGGTGCTTGTCCGGCCCCCAGATGATGGTCTCGCCGTTGTCCATCAGGCTTTCGACGATTTCCAGCGCGCAGCTGGAGGTCACCACCCAGTCGGCGCGCGCCTTCACGGCAGCCGAGGTGTTGGCGTACACCACCACGGTGCGCTCGGGGTGCTGGTCGCAGAACGCCGAGAAATCCTCCACCGGGCAACCCAGGTCCAACGAACAGGTAGCGTCCAGCGTGGGCATCAGCACGCGCTTTTCCGGGGTAAGGATTTTCGCCGTCTCGCCCATGAAACGCACGCCGGCCACCACCACGGTCTTGGCCGGATGGTTATTGCCGAAGCGGGCCATTTCCAGGGAGTCGGACACGCAACCGCCGGTTTCCTCGGCCAGGGCCTGGATCACCGGGTCACAGTAGAAATGCGCGACCAGCACGGCGTCCTGAGCCTTGAGCTCGGCGGCGATGGCGGCACGGTAGTCGGCTTCCTGCTCGGCTGTCAGCGGCTTGGGCTGCTTGGCATCGAGGTGGGCCTGGACCAGAAGGCGTTCGGAAATCTGCGTCATTATTGTCAAGACCTGCAGGCGCTTGTGCGCGAAAGTCGAGTATACCACCCGGGCTTACGCGAGCCTGGGCGTTGTTTCCCTGGTGGTACAAACCGCCGGGCCGGGGAAGGCTACAGCCAATGATGTGATTTCCAAAGATTTTTTTACCGGGTGCGGGCCCCCTGGGTTACCGCTGACGACGGATGGTGGCAGCAGCCTGGCACTTTTCATCTTGCCCCTGTAGCCAAGGGCCCGCCACTTGCGCTAGCCTCGGTTGTAACAGGATGTTTATCCGAGGGCTCCCTGCCCTGCCGAGTTACGCCCATGACAGGCGCCCGGGCACTCCCCCGCCGCTGCGCGTCGTGGGTTGCCATGGCGGTAGCTTGCCTGCTTCGCCCTTCGCCTGCTTCGCCCTTCGCCTGCGTCACCCCCACTCTGCCTTCGCCCAGCCCATTCCCCGGGCTGTTTTCGTCGTCCTGTCGAAAAGAGAACCTCCATCATGGCCCAGGCCCCAAGCTTCCTGTCGGTGGTGTTTGTCGTGCGCAACCACGCCGACGCACTCGAAACCTTGCTGCTGGACGCCACCGCCGTGGTCAGCGCCATGGTGCGCGACTACGAGCTGATCGTGGTCGACAACGCCTCCACGGACGCCAGCATCGCCATGCTCAAGACCCTGACGGCCGAGGCCGGTATCGCCAACCTGCAGGTCTACGCCCTGACCAAGGAGGTGGACCTGGACACCGCCTCGTGGGTGGGGGTAGAGAACGCCCTGGGCGACCACGTGGCGGTGATCGACCCCATGACCGATGACATTCACTACCTGCCCCACCTGTTGGACCAGGCGCGCCAGGGCGCCGACGTGGTGTTCGTCTACAACGAGCAGCGACCGCGCCAGGGCCCGCTCTACCGCCTGGCGTTCCGGGCGTTCCACTGGTGGTACCAGCGCTTCAACGGCATCAACCTGGCCCGGGAAGCGCCGCCCTATCGATTGATGTCCCGGGAAGTCATCAACTTCATCCTGCAGCACCCCAAGCCGGTGATCGGCTACCGCCACCTGCCGGCCACCGGCGGCTTCGCCCGTGCCAACCTGCGCTACAGCGAACCGCCCAGGCCCCAGCGGCGCAAGCGCCTGCGCGACAACGTCGACCGCGGCGTGGGCCTGTTGCTGTCCACCACCCGCGCGCCCATGCGCGTGGTCACCGCCTTGTCGTTGTTCGGCGCGGTGACCAACCTGATGTATTGCGTGTACGTGGTGGGCATCGGCTTTTTCAAGGCCGACGTCGCCCCGGGGTGGGTGAGCCTGTCGTTGCAGCAGTCGGGCATGTTTTTCCTGATATCCCTGGTGCTGATGGTGCTGGGCGAGTACCTGATGAACATGGCCGGGGCCGCCCAGCAGGGGCCCGTGTGCCACGTGGCGCAGGAATTCACCAGCGCGCGCATGACCCGCCGCGACCACCTGAACATCGAGGAAGCCGTGGCCGGCCCCACCGAGAGCACCGTGGTCGTCAGCGGACGGTTTTCCTGATGGCGGGCGACGACGAGGCGTTCGATGCGGTGGTCATCGGCGGCGGTTTCTACGGTTCGGCCATCGCCGTGTACCTGGCGGCCCAGCGCGGCCTCAAGCGCGTGCTGCTGGTGGAGCGCGAGGCAGCGCTGATGCAGCGCGCCTCGTACAACAACCAGGCGCGGGTGCACAACGGCTATCACTACCCGCGCAGCTACACCACTGCCTACCGCAGCCGGATCAACCTGCCGCGCTTCGTGCAGGACTGGCCTGGCGCGGTCCGGCAGGACTTCACCAAGCTGTACGCCATCGCCCGGCAGAATTCCAAGGTCACTGCGCGCCAGTTCGAACGCTTCTGCCACGACATCGGCGCAGCCATCGAGCCGGCGCCGGCGCACCTGCGCGGGCTGTTCGAGCCGCGCCTGATCGAGCAGGTGTTCAAGGTGCAGGAGTACGCCTTCGACACCCGCCACCTGGCCGATTGGGCGCTGCACGAACTGCAGCGCCAGGCCGTGCAGGTGCACTACCGCACCCGCGCCACCGCCATTGAGCGCCAGCCCGGGCCGGCTCTGCGCGTGCACTTGCACCACCACGGCGGCACCGGCAGCAGCGTGCGCTGCCGCTACGTATTCAACTGCACCTACAGCGGCACCAATCAACTGGGCGGGGACTTTCCCGGGGTGAGCACCGGGCTCAAGCAGGAAATCACTGAAATGGCGCTGATGGCCATGCCACCGGCGCTGGCCGGGTTGGGCATCACGGTGATGGACGGGCCGTTCTTCTCATTGATGCCGTTCCCCGCGCGCGGGCTGCACACCCTGTCCCACGTGCGCTTCACCCCGCATTTGCACTGGCAGGACCAGGCCGGGCTGGACCCCTACGGCAAGCTGCACGACTACCAGGCCATGAGCCGCGTGGAACGCATGGTGCGTGACGTGGGGCGCTACATCCCGGCGGTGTTCGACGCCCGGCCGGTGGACTCGCTGTACGAGGTCAAGACCGTGCTGCAACGCAACGAAGGTGACGACGGCCGGCCAATCCTGTTCGAGCGGCACGCCACGTTGCACGGCTGCTACTCGGTGCTGGGCGGCAAGATCGACAACCTCTACGACGTGCTGGAGAAGCTCGATGACGAAATACTTTGACCTGCCCAGGGTGTGCACCCTGCTGGCCCTGCTGGTGCTGGCGAGCATCTTCCTGACCCTGGCGAGCCGCTCGGTGTGGCTGGACGAGGCGATGCTGCTGAAGAACATCATCGCCATCGATAACCCGGCCGATTTCGCCGCGCCCCTGCCCTATTACGACCAGGCGGAGCCGGTGCTGGCGTCGGTGTTCTTCAAGGCGATGACGGCGGTGTTCCATTACGACATCCGTGCCCTGCGCCTGTCGGTGCTGGGGCTGTCGCTGTTGCTGGTGGCGCCGGTGGCGCTGCTGTTTCGCCAGCAGCGCTGGGGGTTGTTCGTGTTCCTGGTGGCGCTGATTGGCAACTCGTTTTCCACCGGTTTCCACTTCACCGAGCTCAAGTTCTACTTCCTGGAAATGAGCGGCAGCTTCCTCGCCATCCTGGCGATCCGCGAGGCCGAGGAGCACCAGGACATCTACTGGACGCTGCTGGTGGCCGCGCTGGTCAGCCTGCTGGGGTTCTCCACGCTGATCATCGCCGGCGGCCTGCTGGCCTACGCCTGCCTGTGGTTCGTGACCCGCGACGACGGCCGCCAGCGCGGCTACAAGATCGGCGGTTTCCTGCTGGCCAGCGCCTGCGTGGCGCTGTCGTACCTGTACATGAAGTACCTGACCATGTACCAGTTGGGCAACTACAACAGCTACGCCGCCAGCAGCCACCTGGATGCCCTGAAGGACGTGGTGCGCGCGTTGCTGGGCGCCTACGGCAAGGCGCTGATGACGGTCTCGGTGGTGGCCAGCCTGGCCCTGCTCAGGTACGGCCAGCGCGACTACCTGTACCGGGTGAACCAGTTCTTCTGCGCCCTGGTCGTGGTGGTGTTGGTGGGCAAGGTGGCGGGCTTCTATCCTGCCGTCTACCCGCGCCACGTGATCTGGCTGGTGCCCCTGAGCCTGGTGATTTCCACCTTCGCCATTGTCCGCTTCAGCGCCAGCCCCCGCCTTGGCCTGAAAGTGCTGGGCTGGGCGCTGTTCGCGGTGCTGGGGCTGCAGGCCGCCAAGGCCTGCTACAACAACCTGGAAGGCGAGAACTACCAGTACACCGACAACAACCGCCTGTACCAGTACATCTCCGGCATGCCGCCCAGCGATATCCTGGTGCACCCCAATGCCGAGCCGTCGCTGGAATACTACCGGTTGATCGACCCCGGCCTGAACCAGCAGCGCTTCATCACCAGCCTCGACGAGAGCACCCACCGCCGCGACCCCGACCAGGAGATGGTGGCCATGGCCGCCGACGTCGACCGCCTGTTCGCCGAGCGCCCCGGCGACTCGGTGTACTTCCTCACCTCGCACCTGGACCTGCAGCCCGGCGAGACCGGGGTAGGCAAGCTGATGCAGCGCGCCCTGGACCGCTACCACTGCAGCTACACCTCGGTGCTCAGCGTCACCGATGCCGAACTTCTTCACCTCAACTGCCGAGGCACTCCATGAACAGCACCCGCCACGGGCTGATCGGCCACACCGGTTTCGTCGGTTCCACCTTGCTGCGCCAGGCCCGGTTCGACGCCTGCTACCGCTCCACCACCATCGCCGATATCGAGCATGAGCAATTCGACACCCTGGTGTGCGCCGGCGCCCCGGCGCAGAAGTGGCTGGCGAACCGCGATCCCGCAGGCGACCTGCGGGCGATCGATACCTTGATCCACCACCTGTGCACCGTGCGCTGCAAGGTGTTCGTGCTGATCAGCACCGTGGATGTGTTCGCCCATCCCATTGGCGTGGATGAAGGCAGCCCGGTGGACGAGCAGGGCCTGCAGCCCTACGGCCTGCATCGGCGGCGCCTGGAGACCTTCGTGGCCGGGCACTTTCCCCGCCACCTGATCGTGCGCCTGCCCGGCCTGGTCGGGCCAGGGCTGCGCAAGAACGTGGTGTACGACCTGCGGCACGACAACAACCTGGCGGCCGTGGACAGCCGCGGGGTGTTCCAGTTCTACCCCATGGTCAACCTCTGGCACGACATCCAGGTGGCGTTGCAGGCCGGGCTGTCGCTGGTGCACCTGTGCGCGGCGCCCATCAGCGTGGCGGACCTGGCGTGGCAAGGCTTTGGCCGCGCGCTGGAGCAGCACCTGCCGCCGCCGCCCGCCCGCTACGACCTGCGCAGCCGCCACGCGCAGCTGTTCGGCGCCAACGGCCCCTACCCCTACAGCGCCCGCGATACCCTGCTGGCCGTGCGCGCCTATGCGCAATCCGAGCCGTCCCTGGTGGCGAGCGAGGCATGCCCATGAGGCTGGCCATCTCCAACATCGCCTGGGACCGCCCCCACGACAACGCCGTCAGCCTGTTGTTGCAGCGCCTGCAGGTGGATGCCATCGACGTGGCGCCCGGCAAGTACTTTGCCGACCCGGCGCGCACCAGCGAAGCCCAGATCGCCCAGGTACGCCGCTGGTGGCGCGCCCGTGGCGTGCAGATCACCGGCATGCAATCGCTGCTGTTCGGCACCCAGGGCCTGAACCTGTTCGGCGGGCGCGACAGCCAGGCAGCGATGCTGTTGCACCTGGCGGCGGTCTGCCGCATCGCCGCAGGGCTGGGCGCCAGGCGCCTGGTCTTCGGTTCGCCGAAGAACCGCGACCGCAGCGGCCTGGACGACCAGCAGAGCCTAGAGATTGCCTGCGACTTCTTCTGCCGCCTGGGGGATATCGCCCACGACCACGGGGTGATCATCTGCCTGGAACCGAACCCCGCCTGCTACGGCGCCAACTTCATGCTCACCAGCGCCGAGACCGCGCGCGTGGTGCGGCGCGTGGCCCACGGCGCCATCCGCATGCAACTGGACACCGGGGCGCTGACCCTCAACGGCGAGGACCCGGCGCAGGTGCTGCACGACTGCGCCGACCTGATCGGCCATGTGCACGCCAGCGAACCACACCTGCTGCCCCTGGGCGATGGCACTACCGACCACGCGCGGATGCGCCAGGCCTTGCGCACTCACCTGCCCGGGCACGTGGTGACCATCGAGATGCTGACCCAAGCCGGCGCGCCACCGCTGCCGGCGATCGAGCGCGCGCTGCTGGCGGCGAGCCGTCATTACCGCCACATGGGAAACGGGGTGAGCGCATGAAATGGGCGATTCTGATCCTGGGCATCCTGTCCAACGCCTCGGCCAGCGTGCTGGTGAAGATGGCGATGATGCCTCCGCGGCGCTTTCCGTCCCTGGCCGAGCCGCTGCAAGCGCTGGCCAACTGGCCGTTCTGGCTGGGCCTGGCGCTGTATGGCAGCGCCTTCCTGCTGTATGCCGCAGCCCTGGCACGCCTGCCGCTGAACGTGGCGCACCCGGTGTTGACGGCCGGCGCGGTGGCCACCGTGGCGCTGTCCTCGGTGCTGTTCCTGCGCGAGCCTTTTCATTGGACCACCGGTGCCGGGGTCTTTCTGGTGATTGCCGGCGTGGCGCTGATTACCGCGCGCGTGGCCTGAGTAGTACAGGAGATCCACCCCATGAGTTCAGCTGAACTGATCCCCGCCGACCTGGCGCCGCGGCAGGTGCCGCGCTTCGACACGCCGCTGTGGCTGGGGCGTCAGCACGCCTGGTGCGTGGTGATCCCGGTGATCAACGAAGGCCCACGGATTCGACGGCTGCTGGAGCGCATGGCCAACCTGGCCCTGGATCGCCTGGCCGACATCATCATCGTCGACGGTGGCAGCCAGGACGGTTCGCTGTCGCCAGGGCTGCTGCAGGCCACGCGGGTGCGCGGGCTGCTGGTCAAGACCGGGCCGGGCCAGCTCAGCGCCCAGTTGCGCTGCGCCTACGCCTTCGCCCTGGACCAGGGCTACGAGGGCGTGGTGACCATCGATGGCAACGACAAGGACGACCCCCAGGCCATTCCCGACTTCATCCAGGCCTTGCGCCACGGCGCGGATTTCGTCCAGGCGTCACGCTTCATCGCCGGGGGCGTGGCCGAGAACACCCCGGCCGCGCGGGACCTGGCCATCCGTTTCATCCATGCACCGCTGCTCAGCTGGGCCTCGGGCTTCGCCTGGACCGACACCACCCAGGGCTTCCGGGCCTACAGCCGGCAGCTGTTGAGCGACCCCAGGGTGGCGATCTTTCGCGATGTGTTCATGACCTACGAACTGCTGGCGTACCTGTCCTACAAGGCGCCGCGCCTGGGCTACAGCTGCATCGAACTGCCCACGGTGCGCCGTTACCCCAAGGGCGAGGTGCCGACCAAGATCAGCCGCGTGCGCGGCAACCTGGCCGTGCTGGCGGTGCTGGTACGCGCCTGCCTGGGGCGCTACGACCCCACGTAACGCCGCCCCCCGTACAGGTCGCGTAGCCCGAATCGACGCCAGTGGTGCCCCCGGACGCGGCCTCGCGGCCGCTGCTACAGGTCGCGTGGCCCGCGGCACGTCACGCCGAAAATCGACGCCAACGGCGCCCCCGGACGCGGCCTCGCGGCCGCTGCTACAGGTCGCGTATCCCGTAGCAGCTGCCGCAGGCGGCGTCCGAGGCGTCACGCCGAAATCGCGGCCAGCGGCGCCCCCGGACGCGGCCTCGCGGCCGCTGCTACAGGTCGCGTGGCCCGTAGCAGCTGCCGCAGGCGGCGTCCGAGGCGTCACGCCGAAAATCGAGGCCAGCGGCGCGCCCGGACGCGGCCTGGTGGCCGCTGCTACAGGCGGCCTGGCATGAGGAACTGCATCATGAACGCCTTCCTTCCGGCCCGCGCCTTCGCAGCGCCCGGGCTGCTGGCTTTGCTCTACCTGTGCCTGTGTTTCGCCCCGCTGGGCAGCGGCCTGCCGTTCTCGGTGGTTTCCCTGCGCCTGTGGGCGCTGGCGATCGCCGTGCTGCTGGCCGCCGCGCTGGGCCAACTGCTGGCGCCCTGGCGCGGCGCGCGCTGGTTGCTGGCCGTAGGCCTGGCAGGCCACTGCCTGGGCAGCCCAGTGCTGTTCCCCGAACTGACTTTCCACCTGCTGGCGCTGAGCAGCGGCCTGCTGTTGATGCTGGCGGTTGCCGCCAGCCAGGCGGGCCGGCGGATCGAGGGCGGCCTGTGGCTGCTGAGCGCGTTGTTGTCCTGGCGCTACATGCAGCCACACAACCTGGCCGACACCGACGCCCTGGCTGCCGCCATGGGCGCCTATGGCCTGCCCCTGCTGGTGATTTCGCTGGCCGCCCACCTGGGAGTGCTGGCAGGTTTCGGCCAGGGCCTGGCGCGCAGCCTGAACCGGGCGTTCGTGCTGGCCCTGTGCGTGCTGCTGTTCACCCACGCCACGGGCCTGCTGCCGTTGGGCACCCCCCGGCAATGGCTATGGCTGGTTGCAATGAGCCTGGTGATCGACGCCCTGGTAATCGCCCAGCTGCTGGGGCAACCGGGGCGGCTGCCCAAGCTGCTGGCCTGGACCCTGGCCGGGGTGCTGATGCTGCAAGGCTGGCCGTTCGCCGAACATAGTGCCTACCGGCTGTCCCGCGCGCCCGGCGTGTATGAATGGCTGGCGAGCCTGCCGCCGAGCAATATCCTGGTGCAAGGCTGGGCCGCCGCGGCGGTGTCGCGCTACCGCGAGCTGGACCCGGCGCTGGCAAGGCATCGGTTTTTCACCGACGCCGCCGACCCGGGCCCCGCCACCACCGCCTACCTGCTGGGCCCGCCCCTGGACCTGGCGCACAACCCCAGCGGCCTGGACGCGCCCTTGCAGCAACAGGTCGACCGCCACCGCTGCCGCTACACCTGGCAGGCGGCAATCACCGATGCCAGCGTGCTGCACCTGTCGTGTGGATGAGCCGGCTCAGGCCACTGCCGGCGCCTTGACGACCTTCTCCGGGCGCCCGCCTACCAGCGCTGCGATCAGGATCAGGCCACCACCACACCAGGCCAGCGGGGTCAGTTGCTCGTTGAGCCATAGCACCGCGAAGCAGGCCCCGAACAGCGGCTCGGAGCCCATCAGCAGGGACGCACGGGTGGGGCTGGCGTGTTGCAGCGCATAGTTCTGGGCGAAGAAGGCGAACAGCGTGCAGAACAACACCAGGTACACCGTGGCCGTCCAGAACGACCATTCAGTGGGCAGCGCCGGTACGCCGCCGGTGGTCACCAACAGGATCAGCAGGCTGCCAAACCCCACCACCCCGACCTGCACCGCGGTCAGCGCCAGCGCTGGCACCTTGACGTTCTGCAGCAGGTACTTGGTGGAGCAGACCATGAACGCGCGCAGGACCGCCGCGACAATCATCAGCCAGTCGCCGGTGTTCATTTCCACCTGGGACGCGCCCGTCAGCATCATCGCCCCCACCACCGACAGGCACGCAATGCCAATGGCCTCGGCGCTGGGCCTGCGGCGGAACACCGCCCACTCCACCAGCGGCGTCAGCACCACGCACATGCTGATCAGGAAGGCCGCGTTACTGGCGGTGGTCAGGTGCACGCCATAGGTCTCGCTGAGGAAGATCCCCAGCAGGATGGTGCCCAGCGCCAGCCCTGGCAGCAGCGCGGTTTTCAGGTGGCCGCGCAGCGCCGGCAACAGCAGCACGAAGGTCATGATGAAGCGCACGCACAGGAAGCCCATCACCGGGTAGAACACCAGGGCGCCCTTGGCCACCCCGTAGCTGGTGCCCCAGATGCAGGCCACCAGCAGCAGCATGATTTCGGCGATGCGCATTTTCGATAGAGACATGTTCAGCTCCCCTTGCGGGTAAAGGCAATGACCAGCGCGTCGCGATGGCCCTGGCGCCCGATTTCCAGGCTATTGATGGGGGACACTTCGTGCATGATCTGGTGGTCGTCACCCAGGATCATGTCCAGGCCATTGGCCAGCGTTACTTCGCACAGCGTCTTGTTCAGCGGCGTGGACACCCGTGTCGTGCCGCCCGTGATACCCACCCGACGAATCAGCAGCATGACGATGTAGTCCACGCCGTCACGGTGGCGGCCCTCGGGCGTCGGCTTGCCCTGCTCCTCGTCATTGCTGACGATGCGATACGGGTGCAGGCGGATGTTCCAGTCGCAGGTGGTGCCTTCGGCAGCGTCGAAGATCCGTGCCATGCCGCTGAGCAAGGCGTTGAAGAACGGATGCTCGACCATGCCTTGTTCCAGCGGCAGGAAATGCCGCGCCACGCCGCCGTTGAGGGTATTGATGTACCTGGCCTGCTCGTAGGGTGCGTGGGGCAGCTTGTGCAGGCTGCCACCGTCCCTGAAGTCAAACTCGCTGTAGCGGCGGTAGCGGTAGGTGCCGCGGTCGGCCATGTACTCGTCCAGCACCAGGCCGTCCCAATAGCCGGCGAATTCGGCCCAGCTCTCGGCGTCAAGGTTGAAGTGCCGGGCCAGGCCGTCGCCGTCCCGGTACGCCCAGCCCTGCTTCTTGATGTCGTCGCTGATCGACTGCACGGCAGGCGCATCCAGCTCGATGTCGGCACAGACGAGGCTCATGGGTGCACTCCTTCTGCCACGCTGGCGCCCCGCAGAGGGCGGCGGCCATGCTGCTCGGCGAGGCTGCGGCTGCCGCGCTCCCTGGCAATGTCCTTTTCCCATTGGTCGCGGTCGGTCAGGTACAGCGCCGCAGGGGCCTTGATGGCGGCCAATTGCGCACTGCCCTCGCTGAGCTGCAGGGTGACCTTGCCGGTCACCGCGGTAGCCGTTTGCGCGATGAACGCGCTGGCCGCGCCATGCAAGGCGCCATACCAGCGACCTTCGATGGCCTCGCGCACCCACACCTGTTCGAGGCTGATCTTCTCGCGGATCAGCTCGGCGTCCAGCACCGCGGTTTCAAGGGTGCGATACGCCTGCAGCAGGATGGCCGCGGCAGGTGCCTCGCGCACTTCCAGCACCTTCTCGCCGCCTTCCAGGTGCTCAAGCCCGCTGTAGCGGCCAATCTGGAAACAGCCGGCCAGGTGGTTGACCTGATGGATCAGCTCGATCAGCGGCAGGATCTGCCCGTTCAAGGCAAACGGCCGGCCGCCGCGGAATTCGATTTCCAGCTGGTCGACCTCGCGGGGCTGGCGAGGACGAGTCCAGCGGTAGATGTCGGGCGAAACCTTGAAGTCTTCCGGGTTGTCCAGGCTGCCCGACTCGTACTCGCGCACCCACAGGTTGGCGTCGCCGCTCATGCCCCGGGCCTGAAAGCCGCTCAAGCCGGCCTCGCTCAGTTGCGCCACCTTTTCCTGGCGGCTCAGCGCCGAATATTCGTACGGGCTGCCGGTAAACCCGGTGTAGCCCAACTGCTTGATGGCACCGTTGAGGCGGCGCAGGCTGTTCTGCGACTGGTTGGCAGTGTGCAGCAGTGCGCCACAACCCAGCTTGTGCGCGGTCTCCACCGCGAAGCGGGCAATGATCGGACGTGACAGCGACGAGCTGACCGGGTACATGCCCAGGTACTGCGCCTGGGCCTGGATGGCCGGCAACACCGCCTGTTCGACGAACGCAGAGCGCCCATCGACCACCATCAGCGTGGCCCCGAAGAAATTTGTGATGCGTTCCAGTTCCGCGTAATCTGCCCCTTCATCCAGATCCACTGCCAGTGCAGTGACCTTGCAGTCCAGTTTCGACAGGTGGTACAGCAGGTAGCTGCTGTCCAGGCCACCGCTGAACAGGGTCAGCACATGGGGCGTGCGCTCGGCGACAAACGCCAGGTCGTCCAGGCTTCGAACATCCATTTCTCGGGTCATGCAGCGGGCTCTCCTTGGGCCAATCAGTGGGAATGCAGCGAGTGCCCGCGGATTATCGATGGCCCGGTGGCTGGCTATTAGCCCACCTTTGGGGACAACAGTTTTGCGCCACGAGAACGAATCAACCAATCGGCTGATGCCGTATATGTCGGTGTTTGTGAAGGTGGTTGAGCTGGGCAGTTTCTCTGCGGCGGCCGAACAGATAGGCCTGACGGCCTCGGCGGTAAGCCGGCAGATCGCGACCCTGGAAAGCGCACTCAGCGTCAAGCTGTTGGAACGCACGACCCGCAAGCTGCGCCTCACCGAGGTCGGCACCCAGGTGTTCGCCCGCTGCCAGGAGATGGTGGATTCGGCGCGCGCCGTGCAGGAAATAGCCGAACGCTTTGTCAGCAGCCCCCAAGGGCTGATCAAGGTCAGCGCGCCCAAGGCGCTGGGCAAGATCATCATCAGCCCGTTGATTCCGCAATTCCTGCGCTTGTACCCACAGGTGGACGTGCAGTTGATGCTCAGCGACCAGCCCAGCGCCCTGATCAGCGACGACTTCGACCTGCTGATCCGCATCACCGACACCCCGCCCCTGGGCCTGGCAGCCCGGCCGCTGCTGGACGTGCACCACGTGCTGTGCGCCACCGAGCACTACCTGGCCCAGGCCGGCACGCCACAGCACCCCGACGACCTGGCGCGCCACAGTTGCATCTACCTGGGCGAGACCCCGAGCGACAACCGCTGGCAGCTGCGCCATGGGCCCAGCGGCGAAAAGGTCACGGTGAACGTCAAGGGCCGCTTCGTCAGCAACCACAGCGAGGTACGCCTCAACGCGGTGCTGGCCAACCTGGGCGTGGGTTGCCTGCCGTACTTCACCGCTGCCCAGGCGCTGGCGAACCAGCAGATCGTGGAGGTGCTGAGCGACTGGCGCTACGAGACCACCTACCACGGCAGGGCCTGGATCCTGTACCCGCCCAACCGCTACCTGCCACCCAAGTGCCGGGCGCTGATCGACTACCTGGCCGAGCACATCAGCCAGCCCTCGATGCCCTAGCCTGGCAGGGCAAAAAACCAGGACGAAAAAAAGCCGGAGAGCACTGAGTGCTTTCCGGCTTTTTTCTTCTTGCATATGGTGGGTCGTGTGGGACTCGAACCTACGACCAATTGGTTAAAAGCCAACTGCTCTACCAACTGAGCTAACGACCCGCTGTGTTGGGGTGCGCATATTACTGGTTTATGGCGCGAATTCAAGGTTTTTTTTCACTGATTGCCCCGCGACAAAATCGAGGACGAAAAAAAGCCGGAGAGCACTGGGTGCTTTCCGGCTTTTTTCTTCTTGCATATGGTGGGTCGTGTGGGACTCGAACCTACGACCAATTGGTTAAAAGCCAACTGCTCTACCAACTGAGCTAACGACCCGCTGTGTTGTGGTGCGTATAATACTGATTTATAACGAGAATTCAATACCTAATTTGAAAAAAGATCAAAAATATCTGGTTGGGTCGCTGACACCGGCCGCGGCGAAGCCTTCGGCGCGCAGGCGGCAGCTGTCACATTTCCCACAGGCACGGCCCTGGTCGTCCGCCTGGTAGCAGGAAACGGTCAGGCTGTAGTCCACGCCACGAGCGATGCCGGCCTTGACGATATCGGCCTTGCTGAGGTTCTGCAGCGGCGCCTGGATGGTGAAGCCCTGCCCTTCCACGCCAGCCTTGGTGGCCAGGTTGGCCATGCGCTCGAACGCCTCGACGAACTCGGGACGGCAGTCCGGGTAGCCGGAGTAGTCCACGGCGTTGACGCCGATGAAGATGTCACGGGCACCCAGCACTTCCGCCCAGCCCAGGGCCAGGGACAGGAACACGGTGTTGCGCGCCGGCACGTAGGTGACAGGAATGCCTTCCGTGGGCGCCTCGGGCACGTCGATGCTGCTGTCGGTCAGGGCGGAGCCACCAATGCCATTGAGGTTCAGGCCGATGACCTTGTGCTCCACTGCACCCAGGTCCTTGGCGACGCGGGCGGCGGCGTCCAGCTCGGCGCGGTGGCGCTGGCCGTAGTCGAAGCTCATGGTGTAGACGCTGTAGCCCTCGGCCTTGGCCATGGCGACGACAGTGGCCGAGTCCAGGCCGCCGGAGAGCAGGATTACCGCTTTTTTGTCAGTCATGTCTGGTGTCCTTGAAGTGAAGTCGTGTGGCCAATTCGCTGTAGCCGCTGCCGAAGGGGGCGGTGGAGATTCTCAGTGAGGCTCAGGGCCAGCGCAGCCTGGCGGCAGCGGCTACGAGTCGATATCGCATCCACGTTCAACAGTAATCAGCGGCCGGGTTCGTCGTTCCACAGCAGTTTATGCAGTTGCACCTGGAAGCGTACCGGCAGGTTGTCGGCGACGATCCAGTCGGCGAGGTCGGTAGCGTTCAGTTGGCCCTTGCTCGGCGAGAACAGCACATCGCTGACACGACGGTCGAGGCCGTACTGGATCAGCTTGGAGACCGCCCAATCGTAGTCGTCCCGCGAGCAGATCACGAACTTGACCTGGTCATTGGGGGTCAGCAGTTCGATGTTCTCGTAGCGGTTGCGGTGCGACTCTTCCGATGCCGGGGTCTTGAGGTCCAGCACGCGGCTGGCGCGGGTGTCGACCTTGGAGATGTCCAGGGCGCCGCTGGTTTCCACCGACACTTCATAGCCGGCGTCGCACAGCTGCGCGATCAACGGAATGGCGTTGGGCTGGGCCAGCGGTTCGCCGCCGGTGACACAGACGTAGCGCGGCTTGAAGCCGGCCACCTGCTCCATCAGCGAATCGAGGGTGCGAATGGTGCCGCCGGTGAAGGCGTAGGCGCTGTCACAGTACTGGCAGCGCAGGGGGCAGCCGGTCAGGCGCACGAAAACCGTGGGCAGGCCCGCCGTACGAGTCTCCCCCTGCAGCGAGTAGAAGACTTCGGTAATGCGTAGTGTGTCTTGCATAGGGTCCACGGGCGTGACAGCTAAACAGGCTGACCGCCTCCGTTGGGCACTTCGATGAACCCGCAAACGCGTAGTTCAGGGAAGCGTGTTCGAATAAAAGGGCAACAATTCTAACGAAAAAACCCGCGGCAAGCGCGGGTTTCTTCAAGTTGGCAGTGCCAGGTTACATTTTCTGCAAGTCGCGCTGGGCCAATTGCGCAGCGGAAGTGCCAGGGTACTGGCTGACAACCTGCTGAAGGATGCCCTTGACCCGGTCAGTATGACCCAGGCGGCGCTCGACATCGGCCAGCTTGTACAGCGAATCAGGCACCTTGGCGTGTTTCGGGTACAGCTGGCTGACCTTGGCGAAGGCCTGGCCGGCGCCTTGCAGGTCGCCCTTGGCCAGGTTCACCTCACCCAGCCAGTACTGGGCGTTGCCCGCGTACTGACTGTTGGGGTATTTGCGCAGAAAGGCGGCGAACGCCAGGCTGGCCTTGTCGAAGTCCTTGGCCTTGATCAGGTCGAAGGCGGCATCGTAGTACAACTTTTCTTTTGCCGGGTCACCCGGCTCGGTGCTTGCGGCAGGCGCCTGGGCGGCTGACGGAGGTACCGGCGAACCAGCGGCGTTGATATCGCCACCGGCTGGAGAATTCTCGGAAGGTGCGGCGGCTGCAGGTGCAGTGCCGGTTCCAATGCGACGATCGAGATCCTGATAACGCTCCAGGCTCTGCTGTTTCAGCTGCTGGATATCGTTTTGCTGGACTTCGACCTGTCCGCGCAGACGCGCGATGTCTTCCTGCATTTGTTGCAGCTGCATGAACAGCTGGCCCTGCGCGGAAACCGGGGCTTGCGCCCCGGCATCAGCGTAGGCGCCGCTCGTGCCATAACCCGATGGCGGAGTACTGCTGGTACCGTTGGTACCATCACCATCAACCACAGGAACCTCTGCCCAGGCCACGAGTGGCAGGGCAAGAGCCAGAATAGTTACAGCACGGCGGCACGTTCGCATATCGAATTACTTACGCAGTTCGACGCGACGGTTCTGAGCCCACGACTGCTCGTCGTTGCCAGTTGCAACTGGACGCTCTTCGCCGTACGAAACGATTTCCAGCTGAGCTGGCGAAACGCCTTGCAGGACCAGGTAGCGTTGAACGGCTTTCGCACGACGCTCGCCCAGAGCCATGTTGTACTCGCGGGTACCGCGTTCGTCGGTGTTGCCTTCCAGTACGACGTGAGCGCCATTGGCTTTCAGGTCTTTAGCGTGGACGTCCAGAGCGCGCATGGCTTCTGGTTTCAGGTCCGAGCTGTCGTATTCGAAGTAGAAGGTGGTGATTGCGCGCAGAGCAGCTTCTTCGCTCAGGGAGCCATCAACGGCACCGGTGTTTGCGCCGTAACCAGCGTTAGGGTCAACAGCTGCTTGACCAGCGTTGTCGCCGCCTTTCGAAGAGCAACCTACAGCTACGGCCATGGCCAGAGCCAGCGCAGCAAACTTACCAAACTTCAGCATTTCCATCGTGAAACTCCTAATGAACCCCAATGTGTTAAGTAAAACGTGTAGCGCCGCGTCAGTTCAGGTAAGGGGACCAGGACGGTTCTCTGACTTCGCCTTGAGCGGTAGGAAGCGGGAGCCTCACGCGGCCGTTTAGCGACACGAGCATCAAGACTCCCCGGCCCTGCTGGCGGGTGGCGTAGATTACCATGGTGCCGTTGGGCGCAACAGTAGGCGACTCATCAAGACTTGAATCTGTGAGGATCTTTACAGTTCCGCGTTCCAGGTCTTGCGAGGCCACCTTGAAGTTGGTGAAACCATCCTGACGGTGGATCATGACCAACGTCTTTTCATCAGCCGACAGTTTCGGGTTGGCGTTGTAGTTGCCGATGAAGGTCACGCGAGTTGCACCACCACCGCCCAGCGACTGTTTGTAGATCTGTGGCTTGCCACCGCGGTCGGAGGTGAAGTAGATGGTCGAGCCATCCTTGCCCCAGAACGGTTCGGTGTCGATGGCCGGATCATTGGTCAGGCGAGTGAGGTTACGCGAGGCCAGGTCCATCACGTAGATCTCCGGGTTGCCGTCCTTGGACAGCACGAACGCCAGCTTGCTGCCGTCAGGCGAGAACGCCGGGGCACCGTTGAGGCCTTCGAAGTTGGTGATCTGCTGGCGGGCACCGGTGTCGACGTTCTGCACGAAGATGCGCGGACGCTTCTGTTCGAACGACACGTAGGCAATGCGCTTGGCATCCGGGGCGTAGCGTGGAGACAGGATCGGCTCGCGCGATTGCAGCAGGGTCACGGCGCGGGCGCCGTCATAGTCCGAGCGCTGCAGGGTGTAGCGGGTGCTGTTGGTGCTGAAGCGTTCGGCAGTTACATAAAGGAGGCGAGTGGAGAACGCGCCCTTCACGCCGGTCAGCTTCTCGAACGACTGGTCGGAGATGTAGTGGGCCATGTCGCGCAGTTGGTCCACGCTACCCGACACGCTGCCGGTCAGCACGGGCTGCTGGCTGCTGACGTTGAGCAGTGCATACGACACCTGCAGGCGGCCGCCGGCGGGCACGATGCTGCCGACCATCACGTACTGGGCGCCCAGGGCCTGCCAGTCGCGCCATACCACTTCGCTTGGCTGCGACGGGGTGCTGATCATGTTCTGCTTGTCGATCGGCGAGTAGTAACCCGAGTTGCGCAGGTCGTTGGCGATGATCTGGCCCATGTCCTCGGGCAGCACGGAGCCGCCCTGGAAGCCGAACGGCACGACGGCGATCGGGGTGGCCCGGTCGCTGCCGCTGGTGACCAGAATGTTCTTTTCATCTGCCTGGGCAACGGCTGCGACGCAGCACAGTGCAACCAGCAGTCCTCGAAGAAGGTTAATCACAAGGCAAGGTCCTCAGGGGTGAATGTCATCTTGAAATTGCGGTAAGGGTTGAAATCACTGGGTTTCAGGCCCTGCATTTCGGTCAAACGACCAATGTTCTTGACCGCTGCCACTGCCGACGCATCGAACGGACCGTCACCGCTGGACTTGGCCACGGTCACGTTGGTCACGGTGCCGTCAGGCAACATGTTGATCTGCAGCACGACCGTCATGTTCTTGCGCGCGGACGGCGGACGGGTCCAGCCTTCGGCGGCACGGGAACGGATCAGGTCATCGAAGTTGCCGGCGGTCTGGTCGCCCTGCTCGTCCGCCAACGCCTGCTGACGCTGCGGCGTATCGGACAACAGGTCGGCCAAGGCCTGCGCCTTCTTGTCTTCAGCGGCCTTGCGGGCTGCTGCCTGGGCCTTCTTCTTGGCGTCGTCGGCCGCGGCCTTCTTCGCATCCTCGGCGGCTTTCTTCTTCGCCTCTTGCGCAGTCTCGGCGGCTTTCTTGGCGTCGTCAGCGGCTTTCTTCTTGGCGTCCTCGGCGGCTTTCTTCGCAGCCTCGGCAGCCTTCTTCGCGTCTTCCTCGGCCTTTTCCTTCGCCGCTTCCTCGGCTTTCTTCTTGGCTATGTCGGCCTGCTCGGCTTTCTTGGCTTCAGCAGCTTTCTTGGCGTCGTCGGCTTTCTTGGCAGCGTCCGCCGCGGCCGCCTTGGCCTCGTCGGCAGCAGCCTTCTTGGCGTCATCGGCCTTCTTGGCTTCCTGGGCCTTTTGAGCGGCTTCTTCCTGCTTTTGTTCCGCGGCCTTCTCAGCTTGCTCCTGCTTCTCCTGCTCGACCTTCTTCTGCTCCATCTGCTCGACTTCGGTCTGCTTGGCAGCCGACTTCTTGGCCTCCCCGGCAATCTTCTGATTGGTCTGGGTGGTGGCCTGGCTCTTGGACTTCAGCTGATACAGCGTAGCCTGAACGATGGGCCTGGCAGGGGGCAGATCCGGGGTCATGGCGAAGCTGACGAACAGCATGCCAAAAATCAGGATATGCAGGGCAATGGCCCAGACACTGGGCCAGAAATAGCTTTCCGAGGCGGAGGGCTCTCGTTGTCGCATCAGGGCGCCTCGGTAATCAGGCCAACGTTACCGACACCCGCCTTCTGCAACCCACCCATGGCGCCCATCACGGCGCCGTAGTCCACGGACTTGTCGCCGCGAATGAACACCTGGGTGCGCTTGCCGCCTTCGTTGCCGGCGCGAATGATCTTGGTGACGGCGTCGGTCATGGCAGGCAGGGTCATCGCCTTGTCCTGCACCTTGTCGGCGTCGACTTCGCTGCCAAGGTTCCAGTAGTAGGTCTTGTCGGCCTTGATCGAAATGGTCAGGACCTGGGTGTTGTTGTCCTGCGGCAAGGCTTCGCTGGAAACCTTGGGCAGGTCAACCTTCACGCCCTGGTTGAGCATCGGTGCGGTGACCATGAAGATAACCAGCAGTACCAACATCACGTCGATGTAGGGCACCACGTTCATCTCGGCGACCGGCTTGCGTTTCTGGCGAACTCGGGCCATGGGTAATTACCTGCTCACTCTTCGCTGGTGTGCACTTTACGGTGCAGGATGGCCTGGAACTCGTCAGCGAACGTGTAGTAACGGCTGATCAAGGTTTCGCTGCGGGCGGCGAAGCGGTTGTAGGCGATAACCGCCGGAATGGCCGCGAACAGGCCGATGGCGGTGGCCACCAGGGCTTCGGAAATACCCGGGGCAACGGTGGCCAGGGTGGCCTGCTGGGCGCCGGCCAGGCCGCGGAAGGAGTTCATGATGCCCCACACGGTGCCGAACAGGCCGATGTAGGGGCTTACCGAACCCACGGTGGCCAGGAACGGCAGGGTCTGCTCGAGCTTTTCTTCCTCGCGGGAGATGGCCACGCGCATGGCACGGCCGACGCCGTCCATCACTGCGTCAGGGTCTACGCCGGGCTGCTGGCGCAGGCGCGAGAATTCCTTGAAGCCGGCGCGGAAGACCTGCTCCACACCCGAATCCGGGTCCGGGTTGCTGCCCGCCTGGCGGTACAGCTTGGACAGGTCGATGCCCGACCAGAAACGCTCCTCGAAGGTGTCCAGGGCCCGGCGGCCGGCACGAATCAGTGCGCTGCGCTGGAAAATCATGACCCATGAAGTGACCGATGCGGCTACCAGAATCAGCATCACCAGCTGTACAACCACGCTGGCATTGCTGACCAGGCTCCACATGGAGGTATGGTCGACGACGTTAGCTTCCACGCTTAATCTCCTGCTTTTGAGTGTGTACCCGGGCCGTCTGCTGCGGCGAAGGCCGCGCGCAGAGCTTCGGGAATGGCCCGGGGTTTGAAAGTATCGGCGCGCACGCAGGCCACCAAAAACTGCCCTTCGCAGAGCAGCGTCATATCCGCTGCGCGCCAGACCTGCTGCTTGAAGCGCAGGCTGGCACGGTTCAATTCAATTACTTGCGCAGTGACGAGCAACTCGTCGTCCAGACGGGCCGGCACCAGGTAGCGCGCCTCGCTGGAATGCACCACGAACAACAGGTTCTCGCGTGCCAGAACCGACTGCACGTACCCCAGCTCACGCAGCCTTTCGGTGCGTGCCCGCTCCATGAACTTGAGATAGTTGACGTAATAAACGACGCCGCCCGCATCGGTGTCCTCGTAATAGACGCGACAGCGATGTGCGAACGACTCAACCCCATTTTGCGCGCGCATACTCTAGTGCTTACTCCTCAGGTTGCCAATCCGGCCAGGCAACTGTTTTTTCATCGTTTTTGCGCCGTTCAGGTAGGGCAAAACACTGCTCGCACCCTAGGACCGCAAAAACTCCAATTAAATCGCCACCATGGCGTTATTCGTCAGCCGGATCGACGAACTGCTCGCTGGCCGGCATTTCACCCAGGCGGTTGGGAATGTTCAGGCCGAAATGCAGGTACGCATGACGGGTGACCACCCGGCCGCGCGGGGTACGCATGATGTAGCCCTGCTGGATCAGGTACGGCTCCAGCACGTCCTCGATGGTGTGGCGCTCCTCGCTGATGGCCGCGGCCAGGCTGTCGACGCCCACCGGGCCACCGTCGAACTTCTCGATCATGGTCAGCAATAGACGCCGGTCCTGGTGGTCGAAGCCACGTTCGTCGACGTCCAGCAGGTTCAGCGCCAGGTCGGCGATGGGCTTGGTGATATGGCCCTTGCCCCGCACCTCGGCGAAGTCGCGCACGCGACGCAACAGGCGGTTGGCGATACGCGGGGTGCCGCGGGCACGACGGGCGATTTCGAAGGCGCCCTCGTCTTCCACCGGCAGGCCGAGGATATTGCCCGAGCGGCTGACGATGGTGGCCAGGTCCGCGGTGCTGTAGAACTCCAGGCGCTGGACGATGCCGAAGCGGTCGCGCAGCGGGTTGGTGAGCATGCCGGCGCGGGTGGTGGCACCCACCAGGGTGAACGGCGGCAGGTCGAGCTTGATGGAGCGCGCCGCCGGCCCTTCGCCGATCATGATGTCCAGCTGGAAGTCCTCCATGGCCGGGTACAGCACTTCCTCGACGATGGGCGACAGGCGATGGATTTCATCGATGAACAGCACATCATGCGGTTCGAGGTTGGTGAGCAGCGCGGCCAGGTCACCGGGGCGCTCGAGCACCGGGCCCGAGGTGCTCTTGATCGACACGCCCATTTCCTGGGCGATGATGTTCGCCAGGGTGGTCTTGCCCAGGCCCGGCGGGCCGAAGATCAGGGTGTGGTCCAGGGACTCGTTGCGCCCGCGGGCGGCCTGGATGAACAGTTCCATCTGCTCGCGCACGGTGGGCTGGCCGATGTAGTCGGCCAGGCTGAGCGGGCGAATGGCCCGGTCCTGCTGTTCTTCCCGGTCGCGGCCACTGGTGGCGGCAATCAGGCGGTCGGCTTCGATCACTTAAATCATTCCCTTCAGAGCGTGGCGGATCAGCTCTTCGCTGCTCAGGCCTTTGGTCTTGATGGCGGCAACGGCCTTGCTGGCCTCCTGGGGCTTGTAGCCCAGGGAGATCAGCGCGCTCACGGCATCGCTCTCGGCGCTTGGCACCGGGGCCGCAGTGTTGGGCCCGGTAGGCATCAGTTCGAACATCGCCGGCGCGGTTTCCCAGGCCTTGAAGCGGTCCTTGAGCTCGACCAGCAGGCGTTCGGCGGTTTTCTTGCCCACGCCCGGCACCTTGGTCAGCGCCGACGCATCCTGGGCCTGCACGCAACGCACCAGCTCATCCACGTCCAGGCTCGACATCAGCGCCAGGGCCAGCTTGGGGCCCACGCCGTTGAGGCGAATCAGCTCGCGAAACAGCTCGCGCTCGCGCTTCTCGAAGAAGCCGTAGAGTAACTGAGCATCCTCGCGCACCACCAGATGGGTATGCAAAGTCACCGCCTGCCCGACCGGCGGCAGGCGATACAGCGTGGTCATCGGCACCTCCAGCTCGTAGCCCAGGCCGTTGACGTCGAGAATCAGGTGCGGCGGCTGCTTTTCCGCCAGGGTGCCGCGCAAGCGTCCAATCACGTTTCAATCCTATGTTCGATACCAGGCAAGCAATGCTCGCCATCATTGCAGGCCCGGCGGGCCATGCAAGTCAAAAATCTTCAGCAGATGATGCTATCAGAGGCGCAGGCGCCCACCGCGGCTGCGGGCGCTGCCCAGGCCGTGGGGAATCAGGCTGGAACGGGTATGCGCGTGGGTCAGGGCAATGGCCAGGGCGTCGGAGGCGTCGATCTGCGGCTTGGCCACCAGTTTCAGCAGGTGCATGACCATCATCTGCACCTGTTCCTTGTTGGCGCCGCCAGTGCCGGCCACGGCCTGCTTGACTTGGGTGGCGGTGTACTCGGCCACTTCCAGGCCCTCCTCCATGGCCGCGACGATGGCGGCGCCACGGGCCTGGCCCAACTTCAGGGCGGAGTCGGCGTTGCGCGCCATGAACACCTTCTCGATGCCCATGGTCACCGGCCCGTAGGTCTGGATCACCTCGCGCACGCCACGGAAGACGATCTGCAGGCGCTCCTGCAGTTCGCCGCTGCCAGTGCGAATGCAGCCCGAAGCCACGTACTCGCACCCGCGCCCGGTGTCGCGCACCACGCCGTAGCCGGTAATGCGCGAACCGGGGTCGATACCAAGAATTAACGTCATAAAGCCTGCAGTTCGAAGGGTGCCGAAAAAGCAGAAACCGGAGCGGCAAAGTCGCGCCTTTCGACGCGATCCTGCTGCTCCGGCCTCAAGAGTAGAACGTGGCGCGGGATCAGCCGAGCTTTTCCATTACCTCGTCCGGGATCTGCGCGTTGGAATAGACGTTCTGCACGTCATCCAGGTCTTCGAGCATGTCGATCAGCTTGATGACCTTTTCCGCGCCATCCAGGTCCAGCTCGGCGCTGGTGCTCGGCACCATGACGATCTCGGCGTCGGTGGACTTGAAGCCCGCCGCTTCGAGGGCGTTGCGCACTGCGTAGAAGCTGGCGAACGAGGTGAACACGTCCATGGAGCCGTCTTCGTGGGTGGTGACGTCGTCGGCGTCGGCTTCCATCGCCGCTTCCATCAGCGCGTCTTCGTCGGTGTCGGTGGCAAAGGTGATCTGGCCCTTGCGCTCGAACAGGTAGGCCACCGAACCGTCGGTGCCCAGGTTGCCGCCCGACTTGCTGAACGCATGGCGCACGGCTGCCGCGGTGCGGTTGCGGTTGTCGGTCATGCACTCGACCATCACCGCCACGCCACCCGGACCGTAGCCTTCGTAGGTCAGCTCGACCACGTCGTCGCTGGCCGCAGCGCCCGTGCCGCGCGCTACCGCACGGTCAATGATGTCGCGGCTCATGTTGGCGCCCAGGGCCTTGTCCAGGGCCAGGCGCAGGCGCGGGTTGGAGCCCGGATCGCCGCCACCCTGACGGGCAGCGACGGTCAGCTCACGAATCCACTTGGTGAAGATCTTGCCTCTCTTGGCATCCTGACGCTCTTTGCGGTGCTTGATGTTCGCCCACTTGGAATGGCCAGCCATAACAACTCCGAAATTCTCTTATTACGCAATCGCGGGAGTGGGCTTGGCGTGGGAGCGGGCTCTGCCCGCGAAACGAACACCGCGGGGCCGGGTTCGCGGGGCGAGCCCCCGCCGACACACACCAGCTCACGCCAGGCCAACCTCTACAGGTTCGGGCCTGCCATGTAAAAAGCGCATCCGAAGATGCGCTCTGGTGCAGCTCTTACTCAGCCTTGGGCTGTTCGCGCAGGCGGATGTGCAGCTCGCGCAGGGCCTTGGCGTCGACCAGGCCAGGGGCCTGGGTCATCACGCACGCGGCGCTCTGGGTTTTCGGGAAGGCGATCACTTCGCGAATCGACTGGGCGCCGGTCATCAGCATCACCAGGCGGTCCAGGCCGAAGGCCAGGCCACCGTGGGGCGGTGCGCCGTACTTCAGGGCGTCCAGCAGGAAGCCGAATTTCTCTTCCTGTTCGGCCTCGTCGATACCCAGCAGGCGGAACACCGCCTGTTGCATTTCCTTGCGGTGGATACGGATCGAACCGCCACCCAGCTCGGTGCCGTTCAGGACCATGTCGTAGGCGCGCGACAGGGCGGTGGCCGGGTTGGCCTCCAGCTCTTCAGGCGAGCACTTCGGCGCGGTGAACGGGTGGTGCAGCGCGGTGAAGCTGCCGTCGTCGTTCTCTTCGAACATCGGGAAGTCGACGACCCACATCGGCGCCCATTCGCAGGTGTGCAGGTTGAAGTCGTTACCAACCTTGATACGCAGCGCGCCCAGGGCCTCGCTGACGATCTTGGCCTTGTCGGCGCCGAAGAAGACGATGTCGCCATCGACCGCGCCAACGCGGTCCAGGATGGTGTTCAGCGCAGCTTCAGGGATGTTCTTGACGATTGGCGACTGCAGGCCTTCGACGCCCTTGGCGCGCTCGTTGACCTTGATGTACGCCAGGCCCTTGGCACCGTAGATGCCGACGAACTTGGTGTAGTCGTCGATCTTGCTGCGCGGCATGCTCGCGCCGCCAGGCACGCGCAGGGCGGCAACGCGGCATTTAGGGTCGTTGGCCGGGCCGCTGAACACCTTGAATTCCACGTCCTTCAGCTGGTCGGCCACGTCAACCAGCTCCAGCGGGTTGCGCAGGTCCGGCTTGTCGGAACCGTAGCGGCGCATGGCCTCTTCGAAGGTCATGTGCGGGAATTCGCCGAACTCCAGGTCCAGCACTTCCTTGAACAGGTTGCGGATCATGCCTTCGGTCAGGCCCATGATGTCTTCCTCGTTGAGGAAGCTGGTCTCGATGTCGATCTGAGTGAACTCAGGCTGACGGTCGGCACGCAGGTCTTCGTCGCGGAAGCACTTGGCGATCTGGTAGTAGCGGTCGAAGCCGGCCACCATCAGCAGCTGCTTGAACAGCTGTGGCGATTGCGGCAGGGCGAAGAAGCTGCCGGCGTGAGTACGGCTAGGCACCAGGTAGTCGCGGGCACCTTCAGGGGTGGCGCGGGTCAGGATCGGCGTCTCGACGTCGAGGAAGCCGTTCTCGTCCAGGAAGCGACGGATGCTGGTGGTCATGCGCGAACGCAGGCGCAGCTTCTCGGCCATTTCCGGACGACGCAGGTCGATGAAGCGGTAGCGCAGGCGGGTTTCCTCGCCGACGTCGGAATATTCGTTGAGCGGGAACGGCGGGGTTTCCGCTTCGTTCAGCACTTCCAGCTCGTAGCCCAGCACTTCGATCATGCCCGAAGCCATGTTGGCGTTGCCGGCACCGGCCGGGCGCAGGCGCACCTTGCCGGTGACCTTGACCACGTACTCGCTGCGCACGCGGTCGGCGGCGGCGAAGGTCTCGGCGCGATCCGGGTCGAAGACCACCTGGGCCAGGCCCTCACGATCACGGATATCGAGGAAGATAACCCCGCCATGGTCACGACGGCGGTGGACCCAGCCGCAAAGGGTGATTTCCTGACCGTCCAGGGTCTCGTTCAGTTGGCCGCAATAATGGCTGCGCATCATGATGGTGGTTTCGCTTCTCGTATTCGGTATTCGGGGAAGGCCTTGCAAGCCTTGGCTGGCCTAATAGTGCAAGACCCTGCGGGTGCAGTTCAACTCAATCGGCTTTGTCGCCACCCGCCAGATTCTTTTTGCTGCCGGTCTTGAAGTCGGTTTCGTACCAGCCCGTGCCACTCAGGCGGAAGCCTGGCATGGAGAGCATTTTCTTCAGCTCCGGGGCCTGGCAGGCCGGGCAGTCCGTCAACGGCGACGCACTGATCTTCTGGATGACTTCCATCTGGTGACCACAGGAAGCGCATTGATAGTCATACATGGGCATGGGAACGTCTCGGCAAGCAGGTACACGGCACAGGCCGCACTTTGCGGCAAAGAGCGGGATTATATCCTTATACCGCGCGCCTGTGCAGCCGTGACGACACCCCGAATGTCGCCCTGCCCCCACAGCCCCGTTCACTGGGCCCTGGCACACCGTTCGAGCAGGTGCACCACGCAGACCACGCGCACCAGCCCACTGAAGTTCTTCACCCCACCGTGACGCAGGTGCACCTCGCGATCGACGTGGGACAGGATGGCATTGACCGAACAGCCGTTGGCCCTGGCAATGCGCTCCAGCACCTTCCAGTACACCGACTCCAGGCGCAGGCAGGTGGCAAAGCCGTTCAGCCGCACCGACCGCGACAAGGGCTGCGCCAATTGCATGTTGAAGTCTGCAAGAAAAGGATCATGGGGTATCTTTCCCGTTCTGGCCACCGCTCGACTAATTGGAAGTATTTCGCTGGGCATATTCATCACCACATCCTTGTGTAAAACAACACTGAGAAAAAACAGTTACAGTTTTAGCAATTCCCTCTCCCCATGAAGCCCTAACTAAATATCTACAACCAGCGGAAGCGCCACTTCAAACCGTAGGAACACGTCGCCAAACACAAGTAATTTATTTACCTCAGCACCCTTTAAAACTCTTGCCCATGCAGCCTCAAGCCGCGCTGGCCGGTACCTGCAGGCCTACGCCCGACTTCACTGCAAGCGGTTCCCCACGGGCGCGCCGGGCGGCTGTTTTAATCGCTGATCAACAACTAGCCCTACCAGCAAATGGCGCGCACCCTACAACATCATCAGCCTGTTCTTATTGCAGCACCACAACACCCTCCAGGCACACCGCAAACGTTTGGTGACTCGTCGTCGAAATGACCGTCCGGTGCGCTGATTTGAGTACCCCCCTGCTTTGCTGTTAAATAGAACACCTGTGCCGCGCACACCTTCGTTGCGTGCGTGGGCACAGGCTGAGCCCGCCCCGTGAACTGCGTCTCATTTTGTTCCGATGCGCACCGTGTCGTGCCAGCTCTTCCTCGTGATCCGTCTGAACGTGAGTTAAATAAAATGTTGAAAATTGTTCACCTCCTAACGGGCGCCGCAGCCTTGCTGCTGTCGTTCATACCCAGCCTGCGGGCCGAAGCCGTGCCTTACCTGCAACAACCCGAAGCTATCTACCTGGCACTGTTCGGTCTGCTCAACCTGACCCTGGCCCCAGTGATTCCCTACTGGAACAAAGGCCCTCGCCATCAGGCGCAAAACCTGGTCAGCGTGCTGCTGATCCTGGCCGTGGTGGCGCAAACCGTGGCCCTGCTGGCCGAATGGCCGACCATCGCCGGCTTCCCGGCGCAACTGCCAGGCCTGGCCTGCGCGGTGCTGGCGGTGCTGGTGCACCTGGCCGTCAGTTTCTACAAGTCGTCGCCTGCCGCTGCCACATCGTCCTATGACATGAGCAACCGCGATACCGGCACCGTGAAGTGGTTCAACACTTCCAAGGGGTTCGGCTTTATCTCCCGCGATTCGGGCGATGACATCTTCGTGCACTTCCGCGCCATTCGTGGCGAGGGCCACCGCGTGCTGGTCGAAGGCCAGCGCGTCGAGTTCTCGGTCATGAACCGCGACAAGGGCCTGCAGGCCGAAGACGTGATCGCCGCCTCGCCGCGGCGCTGATCGCCAGCCACAAAAAAACCGCGCCCGGCGCGGTTTTTTTATGCCTGCAAATCAGCCCCCGTAGCAGCTGCCGCCAGGCAGCGTCCCAGCCACCGCAATAGCGGTTCAATAGTGCGGCGGCGGCGCCTCATGCTCACTGACACCGAACTGCCCCACCATCTCTTCCTGGCGCTTGAGCAAGGCAGCCATCTGCAACTGCAGGCGCTCCACTTGCCGCTGCTGCTGCACCAGCTCGTCGTTGAGCGCCTGGATGGTGTCATCCTGGAACGCCAGGCGACTCTCCAGCTCCATCACCCGGGCTTCAAGCGTCATCATGAACCTCCAGAAACACGAAGTCCGCCGGCAACAGCCCTTTGAGCCGCTCGCGAATAGCCACTACTTGTTCGGTGCTGTAAGGCTGACCAACAACTTTGCCCCAGACCGGCGCCGGCCAAGCGGCATCTTTCTTGTAACGAACTATGACGTGCATGTGCAACTGACTGACAACATTACCCAAGGTGGCGACATTCATCTTGTCGGCCGCGAAATGTTGATGGAGAAGTTTCGCCAGGGAGTTGGTTTCTTCCCACAGTTGCAGTTGCTCGGTGTCATTGAGCTGAAACAGCTCGCTGATACCGTCGCGGCGTGGCACCAGAATAAACCACGGATAGTTGGCATCGTTACTCAGCAGCAGCCGGCTCAGGGGAAAATCCCCAATGACGTGGGTGTCGTGCTGCAGGCGCGAATCTAAAGAAAACACCGCGAGATCTCCGGCAAGGTGAAAATTTTTTTAGCCCCATGAACCAGGAAGGCCCATGCACCGACAGGATACCCGCGATCAGTCCTGCGTTCACGGAGAACGTGCCGGCGCCTCCGCAGAGGGGGTCGCATCAGGGCCTGAAAGCGCACCATCAAGGTGCGTTACGCACCAAAAAACCACGCTTCCCCCAAGGTTTTTCTGCCTCCCCCACACCGCTCGCCAGCCCCCGTCGCGCAATCGTTTAATTCGGAAACACTCCCGTCCAGCGGGGCGGTTTGCCAAAGTGCAACTGTGGGCTAGGCTGCGTGGGGCAACCGCTACTTTTCGCACCAAAATAGACCGGAGTGAGTAATGCCAGTGCGCCAGTCATCCGCCAAGTTCCCACTTGCGCACGACAACGGTAACGTTTCCGTCACGCCCTGGAAGCGCACCCGATCTTCGCCACCGCGTCAAGTTCCCCCGCGCCCCCCCAATTTCATGAGGCGGCAGGGCCCTACCGCAAAAAAAGTGAAAGAAATGTCATGCTCTGGCACGTTTGGGCGCGCTTGTTGCATTCCTACCCACCCAAGTCGGCAGGCAGCCCGGGACGGGATGACTTGCGACAAATAACAACAGCTGCACGGAAGACCAAGGAGTTTTCAGGCAGGAGCTTAGAACCATTTTTCCTATGCTCGCCCCCTTGAAAACAGCGCTGTAGTTGTGCAGCTTGTGTTACCCGAAGCTGTGGTTTGCGACACGGACGGAAGTTTTTGCGACAGGCTCGAGAAGAAGCCGGACGATTGAGCTTAGAAGTATCGCCATAAAGCGTCAGCGTGATATAAGTTCACGCCGACACAAAAAGAAAGAGCCGCCCAGATAATAAACCAGGTGGGACGGCAGTACTCTTCCTAAAAACCAAAGGAGCAAATCACGATGAAAGTGATTAAGTGGAGCGCAATCGCACTGGCAGTTACCGCGGCTAGCACGCAGCTGGCCAGCGCCGCAGCATTCGTTAGCGATCAAGCAGACGCCAAGGGCTTCGTCGAAGACGCCACCCTGAACATGCTGCTGCGCAACTACTACTTCAACCGCTACTTGCCAGGTTCCCCACCCCACACTGCTTCGGACTGGACCCAGGGCATCCAGGGTGTGTTCACCTCTGGCTTCACCCAAGGCACCATCGGTGTGGGCGTCGACGCGTTCGGCTACCTGGGCCTGAAGCTCGACGGCAGCAAAGGCACTACCGGCACCAACAACCTGACCACCGGCGCCGATGGCCCGAACGACAGCTACGGCAAAGCCGGCGCCGCCGTCAAGTTCCGCGTCTCCAAGACCGAACTGAAAATTGGTGACCAGCAGCCAACCACCTCGCCGGTATTCGCCGTCGGTGGCTCGCGCCTGACCCCGCAAACCGCCACCGGTATCACTTTGCAGAGCAGCGAAGTGAAGAACCTCGACGTGGAAGCCGGGCACTTCACCTCGGCCACCAGTGAAAGCACCACCAACCGCGACGGCAACCTGTGGGCCAACTACGCGGAAGTCTCGTCTCGCTCGATCGACTACGCCGGCGGCAAGTACGCCTTTAGCGACAGCCTGACCGCTTCGCTGTATGGCGCCAAGCTGGACAACATCTGGAACCAGTACTACACCAACCTGAACTATGTGCTGCCCCTGGCAGACACCCAGTCGCTGACCTTCGACTTCAACTACTACAAGACAGTTGATAGCGGCAGCGCCAACGCCGGCAAAATCGACAACAACACGTTCTCGCTGTCGGCCGCCTATGCCTTCCTGTCGGCACACACCATCACCCTGGCCTTCCAGAAGGTCAACGGCGACACTCCGTTCGACTACATCGGCGTGGGCGACAACAACCGCGGCGGCGACTCGATCTTCCTGGCCAACTCCATTCAGTACTCCGACTTCAACGGCCCGGGTGAAAAATCGGCCCAGGTCCGCTACGACCTGAACATGGCTACTTTCGGCGTACCAGGCCTCAGCTTCATGGCTCGTTACGCTAAGGGCTGGGACATCGACTACAGCAGCGTTTCCCCTGACAGCGCCTACTACAACAGTGACCGCGCTGGCGAAAGCGACGCCAAACACCACGAAACCAACGTGGAAGCCAAATACGTGATCCAGGAAGGCCCTGCCAAGGACCTGTCCTTCCGTATTCGTCAAGCATGGCACCGCTCCAGCAGCCTGCAGGCCGACGGCAACGCCGACGAGTTCCGCCTGATCGTCGACTACCCACTGTCGATCCTGTAACCACAGGGCACTCGCCAGCGGTAACGACAGCTATATAAAGAAGCCCGGCGCACGCCGGGCTTTCTTTTGCTCGCGATACCTCATGACCGCTACCCTGTACGTCGCCGGGCGTGCACCGTACAATGCCCAGCTTCGATAAAATTCAGCAACAGACACGGCCTATCATGCGCACCAGTCAATATTTGCTCGCCACCCAGAAAGAAATCCCCAACGACGCGGTCGTCATCAGCCACCAGCTGATGCTGCGCGCCGGCATGATCCGCAAGCTTGCCTCGGGCCTGTACACCTGGCTGCCGATGGGCCTGCGCGTGATGCGCAAGGTGGAAAACATCGTGCGCGAGGAAATGGACGCCGCCGGCGCCCTGGAAGTGCTGATGCCTGGCATCCAGCCTGCCGAGCTGTGGCAGGAATCGGGCCGCTGGGAACAGTACGGCCCTGAACTGCTGCGCCTGAACGACCGTCACGGTCGTGATTTCTGCGCAGGCCCTACCCACGAAGAAGTCATCACTGACCTGGCGCGCAACGAGCTCAACAGCTACAAGCAGCTGCCGATCAACCTGTACCAGATCCAGACCAAATTCCGTGACGAGATCCGTCCACGCTTCGGCTTGATGCGCGGCCGCGAATTCATCATGAAGGATGCCTACTCCTTCCACGCCGACCAGGCCTCGCTGCAGCAGACCTACGACCGCATGCACCAGGCCTACTGTAACGTGTTCACCCGCCTGGGCCTGAAGTTCCGCCCAGTGGAAGCCGACAACGGCTCGATCGGCGGCGCCGGCTCCCACGAGTTCCACGTGCTGGCCGAGTCCGGTGAAGACGATATCGTTTTCAGCGACACGTCCGACTACGCCGCCAACATCGAGAAGGCCGAGGCCATCCCGCGCGAAACCGCCCGTGGCGCCGCCACCGAGGAGCTGCGCCTGGTCGACACGCCGAACGCCAAGACCATCGCCGAACTGGTGGAAAACTTCGGCCTGGCCATCGAGAAGACCGTCAAGACCCTGATCGTGCACGCCGCCGAAGAAGGCAAGCTGATCGCCCTGGTGGTCCGTGGCGACCACGAGCTGAACGAAATCAAGGCCGGCAACCACCCACTGGTTGCCAGCCCACTGGTCATGGCCAGCGACGCCGAACTGCGTGACGCCATCGGCGCCGGCGCTGGCTCCCTGGGCCCGCTGAACCTGCCGCTGCCGTGCATCATCGACCGCTCCGTGGCGCTGATGAGCGACTTCGGCGTGGGCGCCAACATCGACGACAAGCACTACTTCGGCGTGAACTGGGAGCGCGACCTGCCGCTGCCGGAAGTCGCCGACCTGCGCAACGTCGTCGAGGGCGACCCAAGCCCGGACGGCCAGGGCACCCTGGTGATCAAGCGCGGCATCGAAGTGGGCCACATCTTCCAGCTGGGCACCAAGTACAGCGAAGCGATGAAGTGCCAGGTGCTGGGCGAGAACGGCAAGCCGGTCACCCTGACCATGGGTTGCTATGGCATTGGCGTGTCGCGCGTGGTGGCTGCAGCCATCGAGCAGAACAACGACGCCGGCGGCATCATCTGGAACGACACCCTGGCGCCGTTCCAGATCGCCCTGGTACCGCTGCGCTACGAAACCGAGCAGGTTCGCGAGGCGACTGACAAGCTGTACGCCGACCTGACCGCCGCCGGCTTCGAAGTGCTGCTGGACGACCGCGACAAGAAGACCAGCCCCGGCATCAAGTTCGCCGACATGGAGCTGATCGGCATTCCGCATCGCATCGTCGTCAGCGACCGCGGCCTGGCCGAAGGTAACCTGGAATACAAGAGCCGCACCGAAGGCGAGGCCCAGGCCATTCCGGTCGCCGACGTGCTGTCGTTCATCCAGGCCCGCGTGCGTCGCTGATCCAGACTCAGGGAAACCATGTACAAGCGAAGTGGCTTAAAACTGGGGAGCACCGCCTTGTGCGGTGCTCTGCTGCTGGGCGGCTGTGCCAACCACATGTCCCAGCGCAGCGAACATGACGAGCGCGTGGAACGCAAGCTGATCGACCACAGCCTGCAGATCGACGCCGGTAGCCCGGCGGCCCTGGAGCTGCCGCAACGGCGGGTGCGCATCCACGAACAGAAGACCTTCGAAGTCACCGAGTTCGAGGTAACCCGCCGTTACGATCGCTACACGCCCTACCAGCCCTGGCGCGAGCTGTACGAAGTGCCGTTGGGCGCGGTGGCGGTGGTCGCCGGCGTCGGCGCTAACGTGGTGAACGTGCTGATGTTCGGGCAACTGCCTGACAGCGTCACCAAGGACTGGATCAACTACGGTTTCGCCGGCCTCAACCCGTTCATGAACGTGCAGTCCAACGGCCGCGCGCAACAGAATCTCGCGGGTGTCGACCAGGTGCAGAAAGACAAGCGCCTGGAAACCACCAGCCTGCCCTGGAGCGAGCGCCCGGTGGACGTGCAGTCAGGCAAGCAGACCTATGAGCTGACCACCGACCGCAACGGCGTGCTCAAGATCAACCTGTTGGACAGCCCCTTCGCCGACCAGGACCTGAAGAACGTCAACCAACTGAAGATCAGTGTCGAGGACGCCGACGACAACGTGCGCGCCGATGCGACGCTGGGGCTGGGCAGTGACCTACGCGGCAAGCTGGTGGAGGCCCATGGCCTGATCTACGACGACCTCGAAGGCGAGGACGTGCGCCAGTGGGTGCACCGGGTCAAGCGCCTGTCCGACCTGGGCATGGAAGAGGAAGCCAGCGAACTGGAGCAGAGCCTGATCGAGCTGACCCGCAACGATCCGGAACTGCAACAGCAATTCCTGCGCTCGCTGACCCGCGACGCGGGGCGCCTGGTGGCTGATCCCGGCCTGTAGCCCGGGACGCCGATGGACGCGGCCTGCGGCCGCTGCTACGGGATCGCATGTAGCAGCTGCCGCCAGGCGGCGTCCCGCGGTTACCCATTCTCACCAAACAACTCCAACTGCTCCAACGCGCCACGCAGGTCCTGCAGGCGCACGCCAATTCCCAGCAGGCGCACTGGCTTGCCGCCGCGCGCCACCGCCTGGCTCAACAGCTGCCGGTAGCTGTCCAGGTCCCTGCCCGCCCCCGCCTGCTCCAGGGTGGTCTGGCTGAAATCATGAAACTTGACCTTCACAAACGGCTTGCCCGGCTTGTAGCTGCTGTCGATGCGCGCCATGCGCGTGGCCAGGGTCTCCATCAACTCCGGCAATTTCGCCAGGCAGGCCTCCACGTCCGGCAGGTCAGTGTCGTAGGTGTTTTCCACGCTGATCGACTGCCGACGGCTGTCATTGTGCACCGGGCGGTCATCGATGCCACGGGCCAGCCCCCACAACCGCTCGCCGAAGCTGCCGAACTCGCGCACCAGGGCCAGTTTGCTCCAGTCCCGCAGCTCCAGGCAGCTGCTGATGCCCAGGCGTGCCAGCTTGTCGGCGGTGACCTTGCCCACGCCATGCAGCTTGCTGACCGGCAAGGCGGCGACAAAGTCCTCCACCTCCCGCGGCGTCACCACAAACAGGCCGTTGGGCTTGCGCCAGTCACTGGCGATCTTGGCGAGGAACTTGTTGGGTGCAACCCCGGCCGAGACAGTGATGTGCAACCGCCGCGACACTTTGCGGCGGATGTCCTCGGCAATGCGGGTGGCGCTGCCGGCAAAGTGCGCGCACTCCGACACGTCCAGGTAGGCCTCGTCCAGCGACAGCGGCTCGATCAGCTCGGTGTACTCGCGGAAAATGCCATGAATTTCCCGCGACGCTTCCTTATAGGCGTCCATGCGTGGCTTGACGATGGTCAGGTCGGGGCACAATTTGAGGGCGTGGCGCGACGACATGGCCGAACGCACGCCATAGGCGCGGGCCTCGTAGTTGCAGGTCGCTATCACACCGCGCCGGTCCGCCGAGCCGCCCACGGCCAAAGGCTTGCCGGCCAGGCTGGGGTCGTCGCGCATTTCGATGGCGGCGTAGAAGCAGTCACAGTCGACGTGGATGATTTTGCGCTGCGTCATGGCCCATATGTGTCTGTCTATAAAGGAGGCGTTTTCGTACGAAACGCTGACCAGTATCTCACCCAGCCTGCCGCCATGGCGAACCCAGGGCGGATCCGATATTTATTTTTTCAATTGAACAGCGCCTTGCGATAGGGCTGAAACCCCCGCCCCGCCTGCCTCGCAGCCATTTTACGAAGTGCTAAGCGCTTGAACGAAAAGACTTTTCCTGCAGCGGGCGTTTGACACGCCTGGGGAAGTCTGTAGAATCAATCCCACAGACGCGGGATGGAGCAGTCTGGTAGCTCGTCGGGCTCATAACCCGAAGGTCGTCGGTTCAAATCCGGCTCCCGCAACCAAACATCGAAGAAGGCCACTTGAAAAAGTGGCCTTTTTTGTTTCCGTTTGTTTCAAATAATACGCTCCCCCCCGTAGCAGCTGCCGAAGGCTGCGTCGCTCCTGGACGCAGCCTTCGGCAGCTGCTACGGGAATTATTTGGTAGTTCAAGGAGTTAACGGTTGACACACTGCCGCCGTGCTGTAGAATCCGCCCCCACAGACGCGGGATGGAGCAGTCTGGTAGCTCGTCGGGCTCATAACCCGAAGGTCGTCGGTTCAAATCCGGCTCCCGCAACCAAATATCGAAGAAGGCCACTTGAAAAAGTGGCCTTTTTTGTGCGCGCGTACTTTGCATCCCGTAGCAGCTGCCGAAGGCTGCGTCGCTCCTGGACGCAGCCTTCGGCAGCTGCTACGGAGATTGATGAATTCCTTGGTAGTTCAAAGACTTGCCTAAGGCGCGCCAGTTTGTCGCAGCACTGGATTAACGGTTGACACCCCGCCGCAGTGCTGTAGAATCCGCCCCTACAGACGCGGGATGGAGCAGTCTGGTAGCTCGTCGGGCTCATAACCCGAAGGTCGTCGGTTCAAATCCGGCTCCCGCAACCAAATATCGTAGAAGGCCACTCGCAAGAGTGGCCTTTTTCGTTTGCGCGCAGAAATAAAATCGGCACAAACCTGCCGTATTGTTGTCCACCCTTGCGGGACCTGCAGGTGGAAGAAACATGAAACTTCCCCTATAGATAAAGCGTCCGAGCCCGATAAAAGGTCAAACGGGTTAATATATTCCGAATTATTTTTGTATAGGGATTGGTAACTTGACTGGATACCTTCATCCTGTTGCGCACAATCCACGAGGTGATTGATGCGCCCCGACTCGCCAGAACTGCCTGAAACCGTGACTGCCCCACATCCGTTAAACCCAAGCAAAATGCGCTGGCTGGAACTGCTGAGCAAGTACCGCCAACCCATCGGCCTGGTCGTGACCCTGTTGCTGTTCGGTATCGCCCTGATCGCCTGCCGCCACCTGCTGGCGGAACTCGACATCTATGCCCTGCATGATTCGGTACTGAGCACGCCCAAGGCTTCCCTGTTCGGTGCATTGGCCGCAGCAGCCGCCGGTTTCGTCGTGCTGCTGGGCTATGAATGGTCGGCCAGCCGCTACGCTGCCGTGACCCTGCCACGCCGTACCCTGGTGCTGGGCGGCTTCACCGCGTTCGCCATTGGCAATGCCATCGGCCTGTCGCTGCTGTCCGGCGGCTCGGTACGTTACCGCCTGTACGCCCGCCACGGCATCGGCGCCGCCGAAGTGGCGCGCATGACCCTGTTCGCCAGCCTGTCGCTGGGCTGCGCCCTGCCGCCCCTGGCGGCGCTGGCCACCCTGAGCAACCTGCCGGCCGCATCCGCCGCCTTGCACATCGCCCCGGGCGTGCTGGGCGCCATCGCAGGTGCCGTGATTGCCCTGACCCTGCTGCTGGCCGCCGGCATCTATCGTCGCCGCCTGGGCGAGCAACCGATTGCGGACAACCTGCTGGTCAAGGTCGGCCGTCGCACCCTGCGCCTGCCGGGCGTGCGCCTGACCCTGCTGCAACTGGTGATCACCGCCCTCGACGTGTTGCTGGCCGCCACCGTGCTGTACCTGCTGTTGCCCGAGGCGCCGCCGTTCGGCGCCTTCGTGCTGGTGTACCTGCTGGCCCTGGCGGCTGGCGTGCTCAGCCACGTGCCGGGCGGGGTCGGCGTGTTCGAGGCCATCCTGCTGGCCGCGTTCACCAACGAACTGGGCGCCGCGCCCCTGGCCGCCGCCCTGCTGCTGTACCGCCTGATCTACGTGATGCTGCCGCTGCTGCTGGCCTGTATCGTGCTGCTGGCCACCGAAGCCAAGCGCTTCTTCTTCGCCCAGCAGGCCATTCGCGTGGCCTCGGGCATGGCGGCGCCGATCCTGGCGCTGCTGGTGTTCCTGTCCGGCGTGGTGCTGCTGTTCTCTGGCGCCACCCCGGAAATCGACACGCGCCTGGAGCACCTGGGCTTCCTGATCCCCCACCGCCTGATCGACGCCTCGCACTTCGGCGCCAGCCTGATCGGCGTGCTGTGCCTGCTGCTGGCCCAGGGCCTGCGCCGGCGCCTGTCCGCCGCGTGGATGCTGACCACCACCCTGCTGCTGGTGGGCGCGCTGCTGTCGCTGCTCAAGGGCTTTGACTGGGAAGAAGCCAGCCTGCTGATCTTCACGGCGGGCCTGCTGGCGATCTTCCGCCGCTCGTTCTACCGCCCCAGCCGCCTGCTGGAGCTGCCGTTCTCGCCGTTCTACCTGATGGCCAGCGCCTGCGTGGTCGGTGCCTCGATCTGGCTGCTGCTGTTCGCCTACCAGGACATTCCGTACAAGCATCAACTGTGGTGGCAGTTCACCCTCGACGCCGACGCCCCGCGCGGCCTGCGTTCAGCCCTGGGCAGCGCTGTGCTGCTGGTGATCGTCGCCCTGACCTGGCTGCTGCGCACTGCGCGGCCGGTGATCCACCTGCCTGACAGCGAGGAACTGCACAAGGCGGCGAAGATCCTGATGACCTCCGATCAGCCGGACGGTGGTCTGGCGCTGACGGGTGACAAGGCACTGCTCTTCCACCCTAACGATAACGCCTTCATGATGTACGCCCGCCGCGGGCGGAGCCTGGTGGCGCTGTACGACCCCATTGGCTCGACCCAGCAACGGGCGGAAATGATCTGGCAGTTCCGTGACCTGTGCGATTTCCATCATGCCCGCCCGGTGTTTTACCAGGTGCGTGCCGAGAACCTGCCGTTCTACATGGACATCGGCCTGACTGCGATCAAACTGGGCGAGGAAGCCCGGGTAGACCTGGAACGGTTCGACCTGGAAGCCAAGGGCAAGGAGATGAAGGACCTGCGCTACACCTGGAACCGCGGTACCCGCGACGGCCTGTCGCTGGAGATCCACGAACCGGGCCAGGCGCCGCTGGACGAGCTGAAGGTGATTTCCGATGCCTGGCTGACCGGCAAGAACGTGCGGGAAAAAGGCTTCTCCCTGGGTCGTTTCAGCCCGGAGTACCTGCAGCATTTTCGTATTGCAATCATTCATTTCGAGGGACGCCCCGTGGCGTTCGCCAACCTGCTCGAGACCCACAGCCACGAGCTGGCCAGTCTCGACCTGATGCGCGCACACCCCGAGGCACCAAAGCTGACCATGGAGTTCATGATGGTCGGCCTGATTCAACATTATAAGAGTCATGGTTACGCGCGCTTCAGCCTGGGCATGGTGCCGTTGTCGGGCCTGCAACCACGTCGCGGCGCACCGCTGACCCAGCGCCTGGGTTCGATGGTGTTCCGCCGTGGCGAGCAGCTCTACAACTTCCAGGGCCTGCGGCGCTTCAAGGATAAATTCCAGCCCGACTGGGAACCCCGTTACATGGCCGTGCCCGCAGGACTCGATCCGCTGGTGGCACTGGCCGATACCGCCGCCCTTATCGCGGGCGGCCTGACAGGATTGGTGAAACGCTGATGATTCGACGCAACTGGCGTAAAGGGCTGGCGGTCGTGGTGGTAGTGATCGCTGGCGCCGCGGCGGTCTACTGGTACATGAACCGCCCCGCCCCCGCGCCCCTTCTAGAACAGGTGAAGCTGGACGACGGCAACACCGTGACCCTGGTCACCCCCGGCACCCACATCAAGGCCCGGGTAGTGCTGTCGGTGCCGGCCGAACAGGCGCTGACCGACAAGCAACTGACCGACCTCAGCAAGGACGGCTCGGCGCAGTTGGTGCAGGTACTGTTGGCCAAGTCCGACTGCGACGAGCAGGAAAACGACATCAAGGCCGCCGCCCAGCACCTGGACGGCCCGGTAACCGTGTTCGGCGGCATTGGCTCCGGCGCGGCCGAAGCCTGGTCGTGGCTGGCCAAGCAGGCCGACGACAAGGCCACCGCCGTGTCGGTAGGCTTCAGCCTGGAACAGCCTGGCTGCGCCACCCCGCTGCCGAAGAAGGCCGACCACGGCCACTGGATCGTCGCCTGGAACGACAACCCGGACGACGCCAGCGCCTCGTTCGTGCGCGACACCCCCAACGCCGAGACCAGCATCAGCGACTACGATGTGCACCTGCCGCAGGTGCTCAAGAACGAGCTGACCAAGCTGCTGGTGGGTGACAACAAGGACGCCCTGAGCATGCCCGTGGTGGAAGTGCCGGCTGGCCAGGCCACCGACACCGTGACCCTGTTCCTGTCCGGCGACGGCGGCTGGCGCGACCTGGACCGCGACGTCGCGGGCGAGATGGCGAAGATGGGCTACCCGGTGGTGGGCATCGACATGCTGCGCTACTACTGGCAGCACAAGACGCCTGAGCAAAGCGCCGAGGACCTGTCCGCACTGATGCTGCACTACCGCCAGAAGTGGGGCACCAAGCGCTTCATCCTGGCCGGTTATTCGTTCGGCGCCGACGTGCTGCCTGCTACCTACAACCGCCTGCCGGCCGATGACCAGAAGCGCATCGACGGCGTGCTGCTGCTGGCCTTCGCCCGCAGCGGCAGCTTCGAGATCGAGGTCGAGGGTTGGCTGGGCAACGCCGGCAAGGAAGCACCGACGGGGCCGGAAATCGCCAAGATGCCGCAGAACAAGATCCTGTGCGTGTACGGTGTCGAGGAAGCCGATGAAACCGGCTGCACCGACAACAAGACCTACACCGGCGAGACCCTCAAGCTGCCTGGCGGCCACCACTTCGATGAAGATTACCCGGCGCTGGCCAAGCGCCTGATCGACGCCATCGAGAAGCTGCAAGGCAAGCCACCGGTGGCCAAGGCCAACTAAGCCCCTGCCCCCTCAAAAAAGCCTCCCTCGCGGAGGCTTTTTTGTTCGCCTCCGTAGCAGCGGCCGCCAGGCCGCGTCCAGCCTCGATGCAGTATCCCTGACAACCTGCGGCGCCGTCGGACGCGGCCGGCGGCCGCTGCTACGGGGCGTCGGACGGCCGTACGCACGGGTTACGGCGCGGACCAGGCCGCCAGGTAATCGGCCACCACCTGCACCCGGCGCGGCAAGCCACCTTGATACGGATGCACCAGGAACAGCGGCGCGCTGGAGGTCTGGTAATCCCGCAGCAACCACACCAGCCGGCCCTCCTCCAACTCGGCATGCAGCATGTACGACGGCAACCTGGCCACCCCAGCCCCCGCCAGCGCAGCTTTCTTCAGCAGGCTGTAGTGGTTGCTGGCAAACGGCCCGGCCACCGCCACGCGGATCAGCTCATGCTGGCGGTGGTAGCGCCATTCTTCGCGGCCCTGGTAGTGACTGTTGAGCAGGCAGGCATGCCCCGCCAGGTCCTGGGGTGTCGCCGGCGCCGCACGCTGGGCCAGGTAGGCCGGGCTGGCGCAAGTAATCTCCTGCATGGTCAGCAGCGGCCGCGCCACCAGGCGCTCGTCGCTGGCCACGTTCTCGCGCACCGCCAGGTCAAAGCCCTCGCGGGCCAGGTCGCGGTAGGCGTTGCTCAGGTCCAGTTCCAGGTTGATCTGCGGGTAATCGCCGCCCAGCGCCAGCAGCAACCCTTCGAAAAAGGTCTCGCCCAGGGACACCGGCACCGTCAGCCGCACCGGCCCGGCCAGCTCGTCCTTGAGCTGCGCCAAAGCCCGGTGGGCGCGTTGCATCTGCGCCACAAGGGCCTGCGCCTCGGGCAACAGCGCCGCGCCCGCCGCCGTCAGGCTCAAACGCCGGGTGCTGCGGTGCAGCAATTGCACGCCATGGCCGGCCTCCAGGGCACTGATGCGCTTGGACAGCTGCCCCTTGCTCCAGCCCAGTTGCTCGGCGGCCCGGGTAAAGGTGCCCGCCTCGACCAGCACGGCGAACGCTGCCAGGTCATCAAGTTCGCTCATGGATTGTTTCCACATGAAAACCAAAGGTTGCCTATTAGAGGGATTATCAGCAAAAAGCAAATCTCTAGACTGGTCGCACACTCTCCCCACGAGGATTCAGCCATGAAGATTCTGTTGCTCGGTGCCAGCGGCACCGTCGGTTCCGCCGTTGCCAGCGAGCTTGCCCAGCGCCACGAGGTCGTTCGCGTGGGCCGCACCAGCGGCGACTTCCAGGTGGACATCAGCGACCCGGCTTCCATCCGCGCGCTGTTCGAGCAGACCGGGCGTTTCGATGCCCTGGTCAGCGCCGTAGGCAGCGTCACCTTCAAGCCACTGGGGGAAATGACCGACAGCGATTTCAGCCTCGGCCTGCACAACAAGCTGATGGGGCAGGTAAACCTGCTGTTGATCGGCCGCGAGTTCGCCAACGACGGCGCCTCGTTCACCCTGACTTCGGGCATTCTCAACCGCGACCCGATCCGTAGCGGCGCCTCGGCAGCCATGGTCAACGGCGCGCTGGACGCCTTCGTCCGCGCCGCGGCCATCGAGCTGCCCCGCGGCCTGCGCATCAACGCCGTCAGCCCTACGGTGCTGGTGGAAGCCATGGGCAGCTACGCGCCGTACTTCCGCGGCTACAAGCCAGTGCCCGCCGCCGAGGTGGCACTGGCCTACGCCAAGAGCGTCGAAGGCCTGCAGACCGGCCAGGTGTTTATCGTCGGCTAGCGGGCCGCAGAATTTTCACTTCTGCTGTGCTAGGGTGCGCCCCACTGACCAGGAGGCCCCCGATGCGCGTTGCCCGTAATCTGCTGTGTTTTGCCCTGCTACCGCTGTTCGCCGGTTGCCAGCTGTTCGCCTCCGCGCCCAGCCAGCCTTCCCACGCCGACCTCACGCGCATGCAGGGCGTGCTGATGGGCAATAACGGCCACTTGCTGTTCCAGCCCTGCGGCGAACAACGCCACTACACCGTCACCGATGTCGGCAATACCGGCGTGCTGCAGGAAGCCGCCGGCATCGTCGGCAAGTCCGGGCAGGTCTACGCCGACGTGCGCGGACGCTTCGAGGCCAGCAAGACCGGCGGCCTGGACGGCACCATCGACCTGCGCCAGTTCTACCGCCTGGAACGCTCCACCGCCGCCTGCAACGACCCCAACTTCAAGCTGCTGACCCTGCGCGCCGCCGGCACCGAGCCGTCGAAGTGGGAACTGCGCGCCAGCGGCAAGGGCCTGGAGCTGAGCCGCGCCGACCAGCCACCGCTGGCCGTGCCCTTTGTCGAGGAAACCCTGCCCGACGGCCGCCTGAGCCTGAGCACCGAGGCCAACGGCCTGAAGGTGGAATTGTGGGTAGCGCCCCAGCGCTGCGTGGACCCGACCACCGGCGGGGTGATGCAGATGAGCGCCGAATTGCGCGTCAATGACCAGCCGTACCGGGGCTGCGCCTACTTCGGTGGCGCCCGCAACGATTGAAGATCTGCCGTCGGGCAGTTAAAACCTGACGGCAATCGCCTCCGAACGCTTATAATGGCCGGTTAGTGCAAAGCTGCCGGGTCAACCCTGTGGCCCGGATATTGGACCCTGTCATGTTACGAATCACCGAACTCAAACTGCCCCTGGACCACGCCGACGAGGCCCTGCGCCCGGCCATCGTGCAGCGCCTGGGGATCGCCGACGCCGATCTGCTGGACTTCACCCTGTTCAAGCGCAGCTACGACGCGCGCAAGAAGAACAGCGAGCTGCAATTCATCTACACCATCGACCTCAACGTGCGCGACGAAGCCGCCGTGCTCGCGCGTTTCCCCGAGGACCGCAACGTCGGCCCGGCGCCGGACGTCAGCTACAAGGTGGTGGGCCATGCCCCCGAAGGCCTGGAAGAGCGCCCACTGGTGGTCGGCTTCGGCCCGTGCGGCATATTCGCCGCCCTGCTGCTGGCGCAGATGGGCTTCAAGCCGATCGTGCTGGAGCGTGGCAAGGAAGTGCGCCAGCGCACCAAGGACACCTGGGGCCTGTGGCGTAAAAGCGTGCTCAACCCCGAGTCCAACGTGCAGTTCGGCGAAGGCGGCGCAGGCACCTTCTCCGACGGCAAGCTGTACAGCCAGATCAAGGACCCGCTGCACCACGGCCGCAAGGTGCTGCACGAGTTCGTCAAATCCGGCGCGCCGGAGGAGATCCTCTACGTCAGCAAGCCGCACATCGGCACCTTCCGTCTCACCGGCATGGTCGAGAACATGCGCAAGGAGATCGAGGCCCTGGGCGGCGAGATTCGTTTCGAGCACAAGGTCACCGACCTGCTGATCGACAACGAACAGCTGCAAGGCGTGGTGCTGGAGAACGGCGAACAGTTGATGTCCCGCCACGTGGTCATGGCCCTGGGCCACAGTGCCCGCGACACCTTCCGCATGCTGCACGCCCGCGGCGTGTTCATGGAAGCCAAGCCGTTCTCCATCGGCTTCCGCATCGAGCACCCGCAAGGGCTGATCGACCAGGCGCGCCTGGGCAAGTACGCCGGCCACCCAAAGCTGGGCGCTGCCGACTACAAGCTGGTGCACCACGCCAAAAACGGCCGCTCGGTGTACAGCTTCTGCATGTGCCCGGGCGGCACCGTGGTAGCCGCCACTTCCGAGCCAGGCCGGGTGGTCACCAACGGCATGAGCCAGTACTCGCGTAACGAGCGCAATGCCAACTCGGGCATCGTCGTTGGCATCACCCCGGAAGTCGACTACCCGGGTGGCCCGCTGGCCGGCATCGAGCTGCAGGAAAAACTCGAGTCCACCGCCTACCTGCTGGGTGGCAGCAACTACCAGGCGCCGGCGCAACTGGTGGGCGATTTCATCGCCAACACGCCGTCCACCGCCTTGGGCGACGTGGAACCGTCCTACAAACCGGGCGTGTCCCTGGGCGACCTGGCGCTGTCGCTGCCGGCCTTCGCCATCGAGGCGATCCGCGAAGCACTGCCGGCCTTCGACAAGCAGATCCGCGGCTTTGCGCGCCCCGACGCGATCCTCACCGGCATCGAGACCCGCACCTCGTCGCCGCTGCGCATCACCCGTGATGCCAGCTTCCAGAGCCTCAACGTCAAGGGCCTGTTCCCGGCCGGCGAAGGCGCTGGTTACGCCGGTGGCATCCTGTCCGCTGGCGTGGACGGCATCCGCATCGCCGAAGCCGTAGCCCGCAGTATGCTGGGCATCGACGCCTGATTTCTCTGTAGCAGCTGCCGAAGGCGGCGTCCGAAGCACTTGGGTGCCCAAGACGCAGCCTGCGGCAGCTGCTACGGGAAATGTCCTACATCCGAATCAGACACGTCCTATCTCCACTGGCCTCCTTCGCTGTTAGGGTCCACTGCCCTGCCTTGCCTGCCATTTTTGTTATAACAAAAACGAATATAACTTTTGTTTTAACAACTGCCGGTACGGGTTAGGGTGTCCCCCTTCGAACACCAGGATGGAGCGCGACCGTGCCTCTGCGTAGTACTTTGACACGTTTCTTTCAGCTGGAAGCGGCCAGCGGCCTGCTGCTGATCGCGGCCGCCGTGCTGGCGCTGATCATCAACAATTCGCCGCTCACCGGCCTGTACAACAGCTTCCTCGACACGCCGGTAGTGGCCCAGGTTGGCGCCTTGCAAATCGCCAAGCCGCTGCTGCTGTGGATCAACGACGGGCTGATGGCGCTGTTCTTCCTGATCATCGGCCTGGAGGTGAAACGCGAAGTGCTGGAGGGCCAGCTGTCCAGCGTCTCCCAGGTAGCCCTGCCGGGCGCCGCGGCCATTGGCGGCATGGTGGTGCCGGCGCTGATCTTCTGGGCCCTGAACAAGGACAACCCCGCCGCCCTCAGTGGCTGGGCCATTCCCATGGCCACCGACATCGCCTTTGCCCTGGGCGTGCTGGCCCTGCTGGGCAAGCGCGTGCCGGTGTCGTTGAAGCTGTTCCTCATGACCCTGGCGATCATCGACGACCTGGGCGCCATCGTGGTCATCGCCCTGTTCTATTCGGGGGCCATCTCCAGCCTGGCGCTGATGCTGGCGGGCGCGTGCCTGCTGGCCCTGGTCGCCATGAACCGCCTGGGGGTGGTGAAGCTGGCGCCCTACCTGGTGGTGGGCGCCATCCTTTGGGTGTGCGTGCTCAAGAGCGGCGTGCACGCCACCCTGGCGGGCGTCACCCTGGCCTTCTGCATTCCCTTGCGCACCCGCAACGCCGAGCCATCGCCGTCGCGCAGCCTGGAGCATGCCCTGCACCCCTGGGTGGCCTACGCCATTCTGCCGCTGTTTGCCTTCGCCAACGCCGGCGTGCCACTGGCGGGCGTGACCCTGGAAAGCTTCACCCACCACGTGCCGCTGGGCATCGCCAGCGGCTTGCTGGTGGGCAAGACCCTGGGCGTGTTCGGCCTGACCTGGCTGGCGATCAAGACAGGCCTGGCGGCCCTGCCCGAAGGCGCCAGCTGGAGGCAGTTGCTGGGGGTGTCGATCCTGTGCGGCATCGGCTTTACCATGAGCCTGTTCGTCGGCTCGTTGGCCTATGTGCCGGGGCAAAGCCCATTCGCCGGCGAGGACCGCATGGGTATCCTGACGGGCTCGATCCTGGCGGCGTTCATCGGTTATGCGGTGACGGCGATGGCCAGCCGCAAGGCCTGACCTGGCCATGCGGCACAAAAAAAACCCGGCCTAGGCCGGGTTTTTCGTGTGCTGCGTGCGGGTATCAGTGCGAAACGCGGCTGGTACCGTCCACGGTCATGATGCGCACACGCTCGCCGACGCGGAAGATCTCGTTTTCCTGCACCTGCTGCACGTAGGCACGCATGCTGCCGTCGTCTTCGCGCACGGTGATTTCCACGCCCTGGGCGCGGGTCATGCCTTCTTCGGCAGCGGAGCCTACCAGGCCACCGGCCACGGCGCCGATCACGGCGGTGATGATGCTGCCACGGCCGCCACCGATGGCGCTACCGGCCACGCCGCCGACCACGGCGCCGGCGCCAGCGCCGATCGGGGTCTTGGTGCCTTCGATTTTCACCGGGCGCAGGGACTCGATGGTGCCCATGCGCACGGTTTGCACACGACGTGCTTCATCACGCGAGTAGGTGTCGCCCTGCAGGTTGGAGACGCAACCACCCAGGAACAGGGACGAAGTCGTGAAGCAGGCAAGAAGCAGTGCGGATTTACGCATGAAAATTCTCCGTGGGGCGTAGGTGCCCATTAAACGCTGGCCGTCGCAGGGTGTCACGACGCCAGCTGTAATAAATTGCGTCCATTCAGCTGAAGTACAGCCGTTCTGGCGGGCTTTGGAGGGCCGACGAAATGGCACGCTTGCGTGCAATCATGCCACATCGTCTGGACAACTGAGGAGAGGAAAAGGTCTGCCGCGCCGATCAGGGGGCCAGGCGCTCGCGCTGCCAGGCCTGGTCCACCAGGCGGTAGTTGAGCCGATCGTGCAGGCGGCTGGAGCGCCCCTGCCAGAACTCTATGCGCTCGGGCATCAGGCGGTAGCCGCCCCAGTGCTCGGGACAGTGGGGCTGGGTGTCGCTGAAGCGCTGCTCGGTGGCCTTGAGCAGGCCCTCGAGTTCAGCGCGGTCGGCGATTACCCGGCTCTGCGGCGAGGCCCAGGCACCCAGGCGGCTGCCCAGCGGGCGCACCTGGAAGTAGGCGTCGGACTCGTCATGGCTGACCTTGCTCACCCGCCCTTCGATGCGCACCTGGCGCTCCAGGGTGGGCCAGAAGAACGTCATGGCGGCAAAGGGGTTGGCATCCAACTGCCGGCCCTTGTCGCTTTCGTAGTTGGTGAAGAAGGTAAAGCCCTGGGGGTCCAGGGCCTTGAGCAACAGCACGCGGCAGTGTGGCCGGCCCTGTGCATCGACGGTGGCCAACGTCATGGCGTTGGCCTCCACGGGCGCTTGCTCGGTGGCAAGCGCTTCTTCGAACCAGCGCGTGAACAGCGCGAACGGCTCGACCGGGGCATTCGCCTCGGTCAGGCCGTCACGGGTGTAGTCACGGCGCATGTCGGCGAGTGCCTGGGTCATTGCGCGCTTCCTGGACTATCAGTTCTGGGTCTGGGCTACCGCGTCAGCCTTCTTCTTGGCCGGCGCTGCCGCCTTGGCAGGGGTCACTTTCTTCTTGGCAGCGGGTTTGGCCGGGGCCTTCTTCGCGGTGGCTTTCTTGGCCGCGGCTTTCTTGCTGGCCGGCGCCGGTGCTACCACTGGCTTGACGTCCTGAGTGGCGACCATTTCGGCCACTGGCGGCGTTGGCGAGTTGTACTTGGCAACCAGGGCCACCATGGTTTCCTGCGGGGTCAGCAGGATTTCGACACGGCGGTTCAGGGCACGGCCCTGGGCGCTGTCGTTGGCGGCACGTGGCATCAGCGAGCCCATGCCACGCATGGCCAGGCGCTTACGGTCCAGGCCGCTCAGGTGGAAGATGGCGGCGACGGAACCCGCACGCTTCTGGCTGATTTCCTGCACGTCGGCGGCGCCGCTGGCGTCAGCGTGGCCCAGCACCAGCACGGCAGTCTTGGGGTCGTTCTCGACGGCCTTGGCGATGTTGGTGATGGGGCTCAGGGTAATAGGCAGCAGCAGCTCGGGACGGCGCGGGTTGAAGCTGCTGTCGATCGGGGCGATGACCACCAGCACGTCTTCGCGGCGCTCGACCTGGAAGTTGCTGCCCTTGACCGCTTCACGCACTTTCGGCTCGTAGCTGTCGAGCCACGCCTGGGTCATCTTGGTGTCGATCTTGGGCACCACGGCAACGGCCGGGGCAGCTGGCTTGGCGGCATCGCTGCTGCCGCCGAACGGCCAGTACCAGTGCTTGCCGGTGTCGGCAGGCGCGGCGGCAACGGCAGGGGCAACTACAGGGGCGGCTGCAGACTTGGCTTCATCCTTGGCAACTTTGTCGTTGATCGCGCCGGCCACGTTCTTGTCGGCTGCGTGGTCCGCAGCACCGAACGGCCACCAGCGGAAGCCGCTGTTGTCTGCCGTGCTGTTCTGTGGAGTCTGGGCGCAACCGGTCACGGCCAGGCACAGGGCAAACGCGATGGATTTATTGGAGTACATAAGCTTTCCACAAGGATGAGGTTGATACAAAGCGGGTTAGAAAACCCGTTTAAACCGTTGATTTGATATTAGATGAATCGACCGCTTGCAACTGCCCGTCGGTCGATTCGCGCAGTTTATAGACAAGTGGCAAGTACCCGCACCAGCTTTTGTGCGCGCGGGTCCATCAGGATGTACGGGCCCAGCGTGTTGGTGACGAAACCGAAGGCCACGTCGTGCTCGGGATCGGCAAAACCGACCGAGCCACCGGCGCCAGGATGGCCGAACGCCTTGGCCCCGAGGCCGAAGGTGGCGTTGGCCAGGGTCGGCTGGTCGAGCATGCAGCCCAGGCCAAAACGGGTCGGGGTCAGCAGGGTCTTGTCCGGGCCGACGCTGTGTTCGCGGGTCAGTTCGCCCAGCAGTTCGGGCTCCAGCAGGCTGCCGTCGAGCAGGCCGCTGTAGAAGCCCGCCAGGCTGCGGGCATTGCCATGGCCATTGGCCGCTGGCTGCTGCATGCGCCGCCACTCGGGCTTGTTGGTGCTGGTAAGCACCGACGGCGGGTTGGTGAAGGCGCGGGTGCTCATGGCGGTGGGCTCGCGCATGGTGACCTGCAGCAGGCGCTGGGCGGCTTCGTCGCCCATGTTGCCCTTGCCACGGGCGATGTGCGCGACGCGGTGGAACTCGGCGTCAGCCAGGCCGACGTGGAAGTCCAGCCCCAGGGGGCGGGCGACCCGGGCGACGATGGACTCACCGGGGCCGCGGCCATCGGCACGGCGCAGCAGCTCGCCCACCAGCCAGCCGTAGGTGATGGCGGCGTAGCCGTGGCCGGTGCCCGGCGTCCACCAGGGCGCCTCGGCCGCCAGCGCATCGACCATCACCTGCCAGTCATACAGGGCCTCGGGCGGCAGCAGCTCGCGCAGCGCCGGCAGGCCGGCCTGGTGGCAGAGCAGCTGGCGCAGGGTGACGTTTTCCTTGCCGGCCGCAGCGAACTCGGGCCAATAGCGGGCCACGGGCAGGTCGAGGTCAAGCTTGCCCTCGCCCACCAGTTGCAGCGCCGTGACGGCCGTGAAGGTCTTGGTGCAGGAGAACAGGTTGGCGATGGTGTCGCTGTGCCAGGCTTCCTGGCCGTCCTTGTCGGCGGTGCCCGCCCACAGGTCGATGACCGTCCGCCCGCCCACCTGGATGCACAGCGCGGCGCCACGTTCCTGGGGATCGTCGAACAAGGCGGCAAACGCCTCGCGCACCGCTTCGAATTGAAGCTCGTAATGACCCTGAATCTGCACCCAGTGACTCCTGCACGACATTGAACGAAGTGGCCGGCATTGTTTCAGCCCTTGGGGCTTTTGTGAACAGATGCCGGTCAGTTGGTGGGTATCTTTCTGCATACAGCGTGTAACTGCTGCTGCGAGGGAAATGGCCTGGACCGCAGGGCGCGACCTTCCCGCGGATGGCCGCCCCGCCGCTGCTACAGGTTATTTGTGGGCTGCGCCGCCTTTGTCGCCTTTTTCGGCCGGGGCAGGTGCGGGCAGGGTCTTGGCCAGCTGGTCGAGGGTGTCCTGGTTGCTCTTGCGCACCGCGGCGATGAAGCCCTGGTACGGCACGTCGGTGATGCCCACCAGGCCGAAGTGGCCGTTCTCGCCGTCCAGCAGGCGGCCCGTCACGGGCTGGTCGAGGTACTGGAACCAGTGCACGCCGACGATCGTCGGTTCTTGCAGGGCCGCCTTGAGGAAGCCCGCGTAGGCGTTGCCGCGGTCCTCTTCCTTGGCCACTTCCATGGGGCCGGGCCAGAACGGGCCGCGGTCGCGGGAGCCGAAGGTGAACTCGGAGACCAGCACCGGCTTGTCCAACTGGCGCAGGCGGGCGAAGTCATAGCCGTCCTGGGGCTTGGGCGTATAGAAGTTGAAGCTGAGCACGTCGCAGTACTGCGCGCACGAGTCCACCGCCTCGGGGCTGGACACGGCGTAGCGGCCGCCCAGCAGCAGGTGGTTGGGCGCATGCCACTTCAGGGCGTCGGCGATGGTCTTGAAGTAGGTGTCGGCAAACACGCGCTGGAACTGCTTGAGGTCGGCCTCGATCTCCGGGTGTTCCGGGTTGGGCAGCGGCGCCTCGAAGCCCGGGTCTTCCATCAGTTCCCAGGCCGGCAGGTTGATGCCCCAGGCCTTGGACAGGCCCTCCTGGTTGCGGTACTTGTCACGCAGCTGCTTGAGGAACGCGCGCTTGGCCGGCACGTCGGTGGTCTGGCGCAGGGTGCCGTAGGCCAGCGCATAGCGCGATTTCGGGTCGTTGCCGGGGCCGGCCCAGGCCAGTTCGTTGTCGGCGAAGTAGCCGATCAGGAACGGGTCGTCGCGGTGGTCGCGGGCGGCGATGGCCACGGCACGCTCGGTGGCCATGGCGAAACGCGGGTCGAACGGATCAGGCATGCGCCCCCACCAGTCCATGCCGGTGCTGATGCTGGCGTAATCGCCGACGATCGACAACGGCAGCACGTAGGGCACCCGCTGGTTACCTTCCAGCGCCGGCGCACTCCAGTTGCCCAGGGTATTGAAGCCCCAAGCCTGCAGGCGGTCCAGGGTGTGCTGCTGCCAGCGAATGGCATCAAACGGCTGCTTCGCGCACGGCGCCTGGGCCGTCGGCGTGCACGGCGTGGCATAGGTGCGTTGCAGGTTGGCGCCATAGAAGTCGAACCAGCGACCGCTGCCGAACCCACGGCCCACAGACGAGCCGTTGCCGTCCTGGTTGTTGCTTTGCCCGTAGTACTGGGCCTCGGGCTCGTCGGCCTTGGGCAGATGGGTGAACATCCACTCGCGGCCCTGCACGTAGGTGCGGTCGTTGTCGGCGGCCACGGCGTTCACGCCCAGGGAATAAAACGGGTGCCCTTCGGGGGTCACCAGGTACCAGCGACCATCGCGCTTTTCGGTGCGGAAGAAGCCACTGGCGTTGAACGCCGGCCCCTGGACCAGGCCGCCGAACTTGTCCAGCGGTGCCTTGCCGCGCTCGGCCAGCCAGCCCTTGAGCTGCTGCTGTTCGCGGCTGGCGGCGGCCTTCAGTTGGTCGTCACTGCTGACCTTTTCCGGCCAGCGCCCACGGTTGAACTGCCCGTACTCGTCGACCAGGTCGGCGTAAGCAGCCTTCTGCAGCTCATCGCCCTCTACCACGCCGAAGCGTTCGAGCAGGATGTTCTGGGCCACCGCTGGCTTGTCCATGGACAGGGTGACCGACACCACCTGGCTGGCGGTCAGCTCGCCCTGGCTGCTGGCCAGCAGGGTGCGCTGGCCGTCGTGCATCCACGGCATCGGCGGGCCTGCGCGCATGCCCTGGCTGAGCGCCGAATTGGCCTGCAGCGGGATGACCAGGGTCTGCGCCGGGCCGGCCGGCAGGTCGATGCGGCTGGTCAGGGTCTTGCCGTCGTTGCTCTGGATTTTCACGTACAGGGTCACCGCCCAGTCCATGGCGCTCTGGGCACGCAGGGTCATGGCGCTGTCGGCAGACCAGTCCCAGGCCCCGGCCTGGGGCTTGAGGGTGAGGCTCGGCGCGGCCACCGGGTTGAACGTCACCCGGCGCAACACCTCCCCTTCGGCCGTCTGTTCGGCGTTGTACTGCGGCAGGCTGGCATCCGCGACCGTCACCTGTACCACATCGGCGGGACGGACGAAGTTGAACAGCGTCTGCTGGGCACCGGGGGCCGCCAACAGCGGGGTGGTGCACAGCAGTGCGAATACAGCGGGTAACGAACGGCGAATCATGGGGTTCCAGCTCTCCTTGATGGCCGGTGTCGGCCTCGGTCAGGGTTATAGACAGCAAAGCAGGGATTTTTCACCCTGCGTGCTTCAGGAAATTTCGCGACGGAACGGCGGCAGCGCGTTGAGGATTGCCTTGCCGTAGCGCTGGGTGACCAGGCGGCGGTCCAGCAGGGTGATGGTGCCGCGGTCCTGTTCGGTGCGCAGCAGCCGGCCGCAGGCCTGGATCAGCTTCAGGGACGCGTCGGGCACGGCGATTTCCATGAACGGGTTGCCGCCCCGTGCTTCGATCCACTCGGCCAGGGCCGCTTCCACCGGGTCGTCCGGCACGGCGAAGGGAATCTTGGCGATGACCACGTGTTCGCAGTAGGCACCCGGCAAGTCAACCCCTTCGGCGAAGCTGGCCAGGCCGAACAGCACGCTGGAATCGCCGCCATCGACGCGCGCCTTGTGCTTGTTCAGGGTTTCCTGCTTGGACAGGTTGCCCTGGATGAACACCTGCTTGCGCCAGTCGCGGTCCAGGCCGTCGAACACGTCCTGCATCTGCCGGCGCGAGGAGAACAGCACCAGGGTGCCGCGCGAGCCTTCCACCAGGCCGGGCAGGTCGCGGATGATAGCTGCGGTGTGCGCCGCGGCGTCGCGCGGGTCGGCGCGTAGGTCTGGCACGCGCAGCAAACCAGCATCCGCGTGGTGGAACGGGCTGGGCACTACGGCGGTAACAGCCGTCTTGGGCAGGCCCGAGCGCATGCGGAAACGGTCGAACTTGCCCAGCGCCGTCAGGGTGGCCGAGGTCACCACCGCGCCATGGGCGACGTTCCACAGGTTGCGCCGCAGCATCTCGGCGGCCAGGATGGGGCTGGCGTTGACCTCGATGTCGAACATGGCGCCGGCCTCGGCCAGGGTCAGCCAGCGCGCCATGGGCGGGCTGTCTTCCGGGTCTTCGGCGGTGAAGGCGGTCCACAGCTCCCAGTTGCCCTGGGCACGGGACTGCAGGCCGCCGAACAGCGGGTACCATTCCTCGGCCTGGTGGCTGGGGATGCCGATACTCTTCTCGGCGTCCATGCCTTCCTTGAGCAGGTCGGCCAGGCGGGTGAACAGGTCATTGAGACGGGCAAAGCCCTTTTTCAGCTCGATGCCCATTTCACGCATGTGCTCGGGCACCACGCCGCCGACGAAGCGATGGCGTGGGCGTTCGCGGCCTTCCATGTCCTCGCCGGCGCGGAAATCGGCCAGTTGCTCGCAGGCACTGAACATGAACTGCTGGTGGGTCTTGATCTCGCGCGCCAGCTCCGGCACCTGCTCGACCCACTTGCCCAGGTCACCCGGCAGCGGGTGCTGGGCCAGCAGCTTGGTGAGGTTCTTGGCCGTGCTTTCCAGCCAGTCGGCGGTGGAGCGCAGGCGGGTGTAATGGGCGAAATGGCCGATGGCCTTGTCCGGCAGGTGGTGGCCTTCGTCGAACACGTACATGGTGTCACGCGGGTCGGGCAGCACGGCGCCGCCGCCCAGGGCCAGGTCGGCCAGCACCATGTCGTGATTGGTGACGATCACGTCGACCTTGCCCATGCCTTCGCGGGCCTTGTAGAAGGCGCACTGCTGGAAGTTGGGGCAATGGCGGCTGGTGCACTGGCTATGGTCGGTGGTGACGCGCGCCCAGTCCTTGTCTTCCAGGGCGGTTGCCCAGCTGTCGCGATCACCGTCCCATTTGTTGCCGGCCAGCTTCTCGATCATGCTGGTGAACAGCTTCTGGCTGGCTTCGTCCACCTCGATGCGGAAGCCCTCCTCCTCGAACAGCTGGGCGGTGGCGGTCTGCGCGTGGCCTTCCTGCAACAGGATGTCGAGCTTGGACAGGCACAGGTAGCGCCCACGGCCCTTGGCCAGCGAGAACGTGAAGTTCAGGCCGCTGTTCTTCATCAGGTCCGGCAGGTCCTTGTAGACGATCTGCTCCTGCAGGGCGACGGTGGCCGTGGCAATGACCAGGCGCTTGCCCGCTTCCTTGGCAGCCGCGATCGCCGCCAGGCTGTAGGCCACGGTCTTGCCGGTACCGGTGCCGGCCTCGACGGCCACCACGGCGCAGTCGCCCGAGCGACGCCCTTCGTCGTCACACTCGATGTCGCCCAGTACCTTGGCGACTTCGGCGATCATCAAGCGCTGGCCATAGCGGGGCTTGAGGCTCTTGGCTTCGAGGAAACGCGTGTAGGCGCCCTGGATCTGGGTTTTGAGTTGGTTGCTGATCATGATTCTGGGGCGTGAACGCCTGGATAAATTTTCAGTGTTTCATTAAGGGCCGCTATCATACCCCGCTAAACCCTCGCGCGCTGAACGGAGATCCACATGGCTGCATATGCCCCCCTCTACACCTTGCATGTCTGGGCAGCACTCATCTGGGTGGGCGGCATGTTCTTCGCCTGGCTGGTGCTGCGCCCGGCGGCGGTTACAGCCCTGGAAGCACCTGCGCGGCTGCAGCTGTGGGCGGAAGTTTTCCGACGCTTTTTTCTCTGGGTCTGGCTGGCCGTGCTGATTCTTCCGATAAGTGGCATCGCCATGATCCAGATCAGCTTCAGCGGGTTCGAGACCGCGCCGCGCTACGTGCAGGTGATGATGGGCCTGTACCTGGTGATGGTGGCGTTGTTCATTCGCATCACCCTGCTGCAACTGCCGACCTTCAATACGGCGGTCCAGGCCCAGGACTGGGCCACGGCGGGTACCAGCCTGGCGCAGATACGCCGGCTGGTGGGCATCAACCTGATCATCGGGTTCCTGCTGGTGGCGGTGGCCGCGGCGCGGCCACCGTTCTGACGCTGCCTACAGGCGCTGCACCGTCAGCGCGCCCGGCTGGCCGGCGACACCCGGTTCGCCCGGCTGGCCAGGGCGGCCGGCCTTGGCACCGGCGGTGCTATAGATGAAGCAGCCCTTGGCCTTGCCACCGGCACCGGCCTTGCCCGCTGCGCCCGCCAGGCCGCCGGCGCCGCCGTCGAGTTGCACCTTGATGGCGTCGTTGGGGTAGTCGCGGGGCACCTGCAGGCGCACTTGCGCGCCGTTGGCGCCGTCATGGCCATTGCCGCCGTTGAGCCCATCGGCACCGCGGCCGGCCTCGCCCCACAGGCAGCCCGGCGCCTGGCCATTGGCGCCGTCGAGGCCGAAGTAGCCCGGCGCGCCGGCGCCGCCACGGGCGTCCACCGCCAGTTGCGGGCCCTGCAGCGCTTGCAGTTGAAGTACCAGGTTGCGGCCAGGCAGCGCGGCCTTCTCGTAGGTGCCGGGGGCACCACGGGCAAGAATCTGGCTGCCTTCGCCCAGTTCGGCGCGGCGCGCCTCGATGCGCAGCTCCTGCTGGCCCGGCACGATGGCGATGCGCGCCTCATGGCCCAGGCGCAGCTCGCCCACCTTCAGTTCCACCAGGTTGTCCGGCACCAGCAGGGTGGCGTAATCCTCCACCACCAGGCGGTCGAGGGTCAGCACGCCGTCCTTGCCCGGCAGACGCATCAATGAATGAGGTTCGACACTCAGGCTTTCGGCCATCGCCAAAGGCGTGAACAACGCCGCTACCAGACACAACCTACGCATTGTTGCTCTCCTGCACCGACCGGGTCGGAATTGAACGCACATGAAATATACCCACCAGCAGGATCTGCAGGCGGTCAAACCAGGGATGGGTGCGGCCACGCAGGCTGGCCTGGAACAGCAGGACTTCCAGCACGTGCAGAAGCATCAGCGTCGCGCCGGTTACGTTGATCAGCGTGCGGAACGGATGTGTCATGGGCATGAGCAGATTGACCAGCACCACCCACCAGAACAACACCGTCAAGGCCTTGCCCAGGGTACACCACCACGCCATGCCCGCCCCCATTGATTATTCTTTCCCCGCACAGTAACGCCGGGGTGGTGTTTGTGCCATATCTGCATGAACAAAAAATGACAGTATTGTGCTGACAATCCGTAGCCGCTGCCGCCAGGCTGCGCTGGCCGGTGTGAACCCTGAAGAACTTCAGCGCAGCACAGGACCAGCGCAGCCTGGCGGCAGCGGCTACAGCACGCGTGACTAGCGGTTGATGTGCAGCTCCACGCGGCGGTTTTTCGCCCGGCCCTCGTCAGTGTCGTTGTCGGCCACCGGCTTGCGTTCGCCGTCGCCTTCGCTGGTCACCTTGTTGGCAGGCACGCCCTGGCTGATCAGGAACTTCGCCACGCTGTCGGCGCGCCGTTCCGAGAGCTTCTGGTTGTAGGCATCGCTGCCCTTGCTGTCGGTGTTGCCCACCACCTTGATGCTCACCACGTCGGCGGCCTTGAGCTTGTCGAGCAAGGCGACCAACTGGTTGCGCGCTTCCTGGGTCAGGGCCGAGGAGTCGAAGGCAAACAGCACGTTGCCGGCGTCGCTCAGGGTGATCACTTCTTCGGGTACGGGGGTGGGTTCAGGGGCCTTCACGGTTGCCGGGTACTGCGGCAACGGGCAACCCATGTGGTCCACCGGGGTGTTGGGCGGGGTGCCCGGGCAATGGTCGCGGCGGTCGAACACGCCGTCGCCGTCCTCGTCGCCATCCTGCGCGTAACAGATCAAGCCACCGGTGATCGCGCCCAATACCCCCAGGCCGCCGGCCCAGGATGAGCTCTTGATGGCGCCTAGGCCGCCACCCACCACACCACCGATAAGGCTGCAGATAGGCCAGTTCCTTTGATTGAGCGGGGCACTGCCATCACTGGTAGTGGCGCAACCGGAGAGAACACTGCTGACCAGAAGAACGGGAAGTGCTGCCCGCCAGATTAATCTCATATGAATGCTCCTGTGTCACCGGCCGGTGCCGGTAACACAGGAGTAAAGACCGGCCTGTGAAATTCACAAGCCGCGCGGGGCGAGGTTTTCAGCGGTCGATGCGGATCTCCACGCGACGGTTCTGCGCGCGGCCATCGGCAGTCTTGTTGCTGGCGACAGGCTGGGTCTCGCCGGCGCCACTGATGGACACGAAGCTCGAACGAGGAATGCCTGCGCCTACCAGGTAGTCGACCACCGAATGGGCGCGGCGGTCGGACAGCTTTTTGTTGTAGCCAGGCTTGCCGACGCTGTCGGTATGGCCGGTCACGGTCAGCTGGGTGGACGGCGCCTCGGTCTTCAGCTTGGTGGCGACCTTGTCCAACTGCATCTTGTCAGGGCCGGTCAGCTTGGCCGAGTCGAACTCGAAGTGCACGTCACGAATGACGATGACTTCCTGCTTGGGCAGCGGCGCCGGCTCCGCGACAGGCGCTGGGGCCGGTGGCGGGAATGGGCAGCCGGTGGCATCCACCGGGGTGCCTTTAGGCGTATGCGGGCACTTGTCGCGGCTGTCCGGCACGCCATCACCGTCCTCGTCGCCATCGCCGTGCACCCAGCAGTAGGCCGCCGCCACGCCGCCGCCCACCAGCACGCCCCAACCGGCGTAGGTGGAGTTCTGCAGCGAGCCCAGCGCCGCACCGGTAACACCCCCGACAGCCGCGCACTTGGGCCAATCGGTCTTCTGCAACCCTGCGCAACCAGTCAACACACTGGTTAGCAGTACCAAAGGTAATGCCTTACTCACTATGCTCATCAGGTCTCTCTCCAGATGGGGGGTAAATCGGCGCATGAACCGATGCATTGGGAGTAAAGACGGCACTTTGCAGATGCGCCAGCAATAAGCCATATGGCTAGGCTGCTGGCCTGAACAAGGCTAACCTTGGCAGCTCTGACCGAGGACGTTCAATGACCGCACGCTTTTCTTCGCGCACGCCGCAACAAGCCCTGGCCGCCCTGCTGGACCGCTACGCCCCACAGCGCCTGCTGGTGGTGGGCGCCAGTGATTTCCCGGCCCTGGCCGCCTTCAAGGACGCCCACCCCGACAGCGTCGTCGCCCAGGCCGCACCGGGCGTGCTGCCGCCGGAACTGGCCAGCCAGCGCTTCGACCTGGCGGTAGTGGTCGACTGCCTGGAACATGTGCCCAAGCGCACGGCCCTGGAGTTGCTGGGCGGCATCCGCAACCTCAACGCCAGCCGCCTGGCGGTGCTGGTGGACCTGGCGGCCAGCGGCTGGAGCGAGACCGACTTCTATGCCCTGGCGCTGCAGGCCAACGAGCGCTTCCAACGCGACGAACAGGTGCTGACCCTGTTCAACTACGACCTGCGCGAATACAAGCAGGTGCCTGACTGGCTCAACTCGCGGTTCTGGGCCAACCCGGAAAACTTCGGCAAGTATTGGTGGTGATGCAATGAGTACAAGCATTTGCCCGTGCGGCAGCGGCAACCTGCTGGATGCCTGCTGCGGTCATTACCATGGCGGCGTGCCCGCCCCCGACGCCCAGGCGCTGATGCGCTCGCGCTACAGCGCCTATGTGCTGGGGCTGATCGATTACCTGGTGGCCACCACGCTGCCAGTGCAGCAAGCGGGCCTGGACCGCCAGTCCATCAGCGACTGGAGCGCGCAAAGCACCTGGCTGGGGCTGACCGTGGAAAGCGCCGAGGTGTTCGGCGGGCAGCCGGAGCATGCGTTCGTGACCTTCGTCGCCCGCTGGCATGACCTGGACGGGGAACACAGCCACCGCGAGCGCTCATCCTTCGTACAGAACGGCGGGCGCTGGTACTTCATCGACCCGACTGTGCCGCTGAAGGCTGGCCGCAACGACGCCTGCCCCTGCACCAGCGGGCAGAAATTCAAGAAGTGCTGCGCCGCCTACGTCACGGCATGAGCTTGATATGCCCGGTGCCCGGCGCCGGCGGCGCGGCGGGCGCGCGGGCCTGGCCCATGTCGCTGCCGGCCGGCGCCAGGCTGAACTGCGAGAGGTTCAGGCGCGGCGCCTCCACGTCGGGCTTCTGCGCCTGCAGGTCGGCGCCCGCCTCGGCCACTTCGTAGCCAGGGGCCTGCACCTCGACGAACGCCGCCATGTAGCAATCACGTGGCACCCACGGCTCGACCATCTTGCTGGGCTTGCGCACAAAGCCGGGAGCGTCCGGCGGCGGTGCCATCTCGATTTCCTCCACCTGCACCGGCACCGCTTCCACCGTGACGATGATGCCCGCGCGTTCCAGGGTAGAGCGATATTTTTCCGCTGCCTGGGGGTCCAGGTCACTTTTGAGCACCAGCCGCCGGCCGCTGAACAGCGCGTCGATGCGCGCGCCATCGGACTGGAACAGCTTGGCCAGGTTGGCCTTCACCAGCGCCAGCTGCGCGCCGGGCACCAATTGGCCCCTGAAGACAATTTCGAACAACCCCATCCTGTGCCTCCTGCCTGACGGGCACTGGCCCACCGAGAGTAATGGCATCAGTATGGCCCATCTGCGATTTTGCCAACAAGCGAGCCGTGGCATTGGGTAGACTCAAGGCATCGCGAGGGATCAGCCATGCACACACGGACACTGCGCCTGCTCACCTTCTGCCTGTTCCTGGGCCTGAACGGCTGCGCCAGCTGGTTTGCCGACGACAGCCAGGCCCCGCAGGTGCACCTGCTGGCCGTGGAGGTGGTGAAGGCCAAGCTGGTGCAGCAGAAGTTCATGCTGCACTTCCGCATCGACAACCCCAACGACAGCACCCTCACCGTGCGCGGCCTGCATTACCGCGTGCACCTGGCCGACATCCTGCTGGCCGACGACGAATACGACGAATGGCTGCGCGTGGACGGCCACTCCAGCGCCCGTTTCAACGTGCCGATCCGCACCAACCTGTGGCAGCACCTGCGCGACGTGGTCAAGCTGCTGCGCCACCCCGACCGGCCGATTCCCTACCGGCTGGAGGGGGAGCTGAAGACTGGGTGGTTCTGGGGCGATGACGTGGTGCTGCGGCGCAGCGGGGAGATCATGCCTGGGGAGTTGATGGGTAAGTAGCAGCGGCCGCCAGGCCGCGTCAAAGGCGCGACGCGTGTGTTTGACCCTCGCCCTCCACCACCAGCAATGAGATAATTCCCCCCAGTTCTAAATTCGGAGACACCCAGATGACCCAGCAACCCCATGTCCATGGCCCTGACTGCAACCACGATCATGACCATGATCACCACCACGACCACGGCCATGTACACGGTCCGCACTGCAACCACGAACCCCAGGAGCCCGTGCGCAACGCCCTGAAGGACGTTGGCCGCAACGACCCGTGCCCCTGCGGCAACGGCAAGAAATTCAAGAAGTGCCACGGCGCCTGATTGAATGATCCACGGCCAGGCGCCCGCGCCCTGGCCGTGGAATACTGAAATGCTTTGAAACAAAAACGCTGGCGCAGTACAACAGTCGTTCTTGATGTAGCCCCCTCAACGTGGAGCGTTTCATGATCGACCTGCATTACTGGACCACCCCCAACGGCCACAAGATCACCCTGTTCCTGGAAGAAGCCGGGCTTGAGTACCAGGTCCATCCGGTGAACATCGGCAAGAACGAGCAGTTCGCGCCAGCCTTCCTGAAGATCTCCCCCAACAATCGCATTCCGGCCATTGTCGACAGCCAGCCTGCCGACGGCGGCGAGCCGATTTCGCTGTTCGAGTCCGGCGCCATCCTTTTATACCTGGCGGAAAAGACCGGCCAGTTCCTGCCCAAGGACCTGCGCGGCCGTGAAGAAGTGCTGCAGTGGCTGTTCTGGCAGATGGGTGGCCTGGGGCCGATGGCCGGGCAGAACCACCACTTCAACGTGTTCGCTCCGGAAAAAATCCCCTACGCCATGAAGCGCTACATCGACGAGACCGCGCGCCTGTATGGCGTGCTGGACAAGCGCCTGGCCGACCGCGCCTTCGTGGCGGGCGAGGCCTACAGCATCGCCGACATGGCCATCTACCCCTGGGTGGTGCCTTACCAGCGCCAGAGCCAGGACCTTGACGATTTCCCGAACCTGAAACGCTGGTTCCTGGCTATCCAGGCGCGCCCGGCCACCGACCGTGCGTACGCCTGGGTCGAGCGGATCAACCCGCCAAAAGCCTGATTTTCGTCGCGCCTCCGGACCTTGCCTGCAAGGCCCGGGGCACCGGCCGTCCTGCCATGCAAATAAAGCTGGCCGCCCGCTTGCGTGGCGTGTGCGCGCTCACTAACGTAGCGCCTTTTAGCCGCCAGCCCCGCAGGAGCTTCCGCCATGGCCTCGCCAGCCTTTACTCACTTCATTCCCCGGTTCGGCGCCGCCGCGACCCTGGCCGGGCTGATCAGCCTGAGCGGTTGCCAGGCCTGGCTCGACAGCCGCTACGCCGACAGCGTGCCGCCCGACAGCGGCGTGCAGCCACTCAAGGGGCTGGCCCAGAACGTCTCGGTGCGCCGCAACGCCAGCGGCATGCCGCTGATCGAAAGCAGCAGCTTCCATGACGCGCTGTTCGCCCAGGGCTACGTGGCCGCCAGCGACCGCATCAGCCAGATGGTGGGCATGCGCCTGCTGGCCCAGGGGCGCCTGTCCGAGATGGCAGGCCCGCAGATGCTGGATGTCGACCGCTTCATGCGCGCCGTCAACCTCAAAAAGAATGCCGATGAGCTGTACGCAGCGGCGTCGCCGCGCCTCAAGCGCTTCTTCGAGGTGTACGCCCGCGGCGTCAACGCCTACCTGTTCCGCTACCGCGACAAGTTGCCGATGGACCTGGCCGAGTCGGGCTACAAGCCCGAATACTGGAAGCCGGAAGACTCGGCGCTGATCTTCGCCCTGTTCAATTTCAGCCTGTCGGTGAACCTGCGCGAAGAGCTGGCGTCGCTGACGCTGGCGCAGAAAGTGGGCGTCGACAAGCTGGCCTGGCTGATCCCCACCTACCCGGACGAGCCGCTGCCCTTCGACGAGACCGACAAGCTCAAGGGCGTCAGCCTGGCGCAGATCCCGGGCCTGGCCAACGTCGACAAGGTCGCCGGCGACCTGGCCGGCCTGAACCTGTCGAGCATCAGCAGCGGCGACAACTGGGCCATTACCCCGGCGCGCGCCCGCAGCGGCCGCAGCCTGCTGGCCAACGACACGCACCAGCCACTGGCCAGCCCGTCGCTGTGGAACTACGTGCAGCTCCGCGCGCCGAAGTTCCAGGCCGCGGGCGTCTCCCTGGCGGGCATCCCCGGCATCATGGCCGGCTTCAACGGCAAGGTCGCCTGGGGCATGGCCCCGGCCATGGGCGACAACCAGGACCTGTTCCTGGAAAAGCTGCAACGCCAGGGCAACCAGCTGCAGTACCTGGCCGACGGCAAGTGGCGCCCAGCGGGCGTGCGCCAGGAGACCTTCTTCATCAAGGGCCAGGCGCCGTTGCGCGAAGCCGTGTACGACACCCGCCACGGCGCACTGCTCAACAGCGCCCTGGCCGGCACCCCGCTCGCCAACGGCCTGGGCCTGGCCCTGCAAACCCCGGACTACAAGGACGACAAGAGCCTGGACGCGCTGTTCGACCTGTCGCGCGCGCAGTCGGTGGAAGCGGCGTCCGACGCCAGCCGTGAGGTTCGCGCCATCGCCGTCAACATGGTCTTCGCCGACGCCCAGCACGTGGGCTGGCAGGTGACCGGCCGCCTGCCCAACCGCCGTGAAGGCCGGGGCCTGGTGCCGTCGCCAGGCTGGGATGGGCGCTACGATTGGGACGGCTACGCCGACGCCATGCTGCACCCCTACGACCAGGACCCGCCGCAAGGCTGGCTCGGCACCGCCAACCAGCGCACCGTGCCGAAGGGCTACGGCATGCAGCTGTCCAACTCCTGGTACTACCCGGAGCGCAGCGAGCGCCTGGCCGAACTGGCCGGCGCCGGCAAGCAGGACACGCGCAGCATGATCGCCATGCAGTACGACCAGACCACCACCTTCGCCAACAAGCTCAAGGCGATGTTCCAGGCACCGGGCATGGCCCAGCCGCTGAAGCAGGCCATCGACGCCCTGCCCGCCACCGACCGCGCCAAGGCCCAGGAAGCGCTGACGCGCCTGCTGGCGTTCAACGGCAACCTGGCGCCGCAGTCCGCCGACGCCGCCCTGTACGAACTGTTCCTGCAGGAAAGCGCCAAGCAGACCTTCCTCGACAAACTCGGCCCGCAGGACAGCCCGGCCTGGAAAGCCTTCGTCACCGTGGGCAGCCTGTCGTACTCGGCCCAGGCCGACCACCTGCTGGCGCGCGAGGACAGCCCGTTCTGGGATGACTCGCGCACCCCGCAGAAGGAAGACAAGCCGGCCATCCTGGCCCGCAGCCTGGCAGCAGCGGTCAACGAAGGCGAGCGGCAACTGGGCGCCGACCACAAGGCCTGGCAGTGGGGCAACCTGCACCGTTACCAGTGGGCCACCAAGGGCCCGCAACTGCCCGTGCGCCAGGCTGGTGGCGACCACACCACCCTCAATGCCGCGGCCTACGCCTGGGGCGCGAACTTCGACGTCACCCAGGCGGCGTCCATGCGCTTCATCGTCGACTTCGCGCAGAACGAACCGCTGCTTGCGCAGAACAGCCCGGGCCAGTCCGGCAACCCGGCCAGCCCGCACTACGCCGACGGCATCGATGGCTGGATGAAGGCGCAGTACGTGAGCATTCCGCTGCAGTCGCAGAACTATGACCGCGCCTACGGCACCCAGCGCCTGACGCTGACACCCGGCAAGTAAAGACGCGGCCTTCGGCCGCTGCTACAGCTCCGTAGCAGCGGCCGCAGGCCGCGTCCCACTCCCCCACAAAAATCACAGACGAAAAAAAGCCTGCACAAGGCAGGCTTCTTTTTTGGTACCAGGCGTTCAGTGTTCCTGGTGCCGAATATGGCGCAGCGGACGGGACTCGAACCCGCGACCCCCGGCGTGACAGGCCGGTATTCTAACCGACTGAACTACCGCTGCGCGATACACTGTGAGCGAGTGGTGGGTGATGACGGGATCGAACCGCCGACCCTCTGCTTGTAAGGCAGATGCTCTCCCGGCTGAGCTAATCACCCTTCGTCTCTCGGTGTGGCGCGCATTCTACGGATGGATTCTGCATATGGCAAGCCGCAAAATGACAATTATTGCATCGCGACCCCAATCATTTTCTGCAGACGAAAAAAAACCTGCACTAGGCAGGCTTTTTCGCAGGTATCAGGCGTTCAGTGTTCCTGATACCGAATATGGCGCAGCGGACGGGACTCGAACCCGCGACCCCCGGCGTGACAGGCCGGTATTCTAACCGACTGAACTACCGCTGCGCGATACACTGAGTGGTGGGTGATGACGGGATCGAACCGCCGACCCTCTGCTTGTAAGGCAGATGCTCTCCCGGCTGAGCTAATCACCCTTGTCTCTCGGTGTGGCGCGCATTCTACGGACGCACCCAGGGCCTGGCAAGCTCTTTTTTAAATTATTTTTCCAAGCCTTCCAAACACTTAGCGCAGGGTTGGCCTGCGCCCTCACACGGGACAATAATGCGCCCCTTATGTGCTGAGGAGTGATTCACCCCATGTGGTTCAAAAACCTGCTTGTCTACCGTTTGACCCAAGATATTCCTTTCGACGCCGAAGCACTGGAAACCGCATTGGCCACCAAGCCGGCCCGCCCCTGCGCCAGCCAGGAGCTGACTACCTACGGCTTCGTCGCTCCCTTTGGCAAAGGTGAAGACGCGCCCCTGGTTCACGTCAGCGGCGACTTCCTGCTGATCAGCGCCCGCAAGGAAGAGCGCATCCTGCCAGGCAGCGTCGTGCGCGACGCCGTCAAGGAAAAGGTCGAAGAGATCGAAGCCGAGCAGATGCGCAAGGTCTACAAGAAAGAGCGCGACCAGATCAAGGACGAGATCATCCAGGCCTTCCTGCCGCGCGCCTTCATCCGCCGTTCGGCCACCTTTGCCGCCATCGCCCCCAAGCAGGGCCTGATCCTGGTGAACTCGGCCAGCCCCAAGCGCGCCGAAGACCTGCTGTCCATCCTGCGCGAAGTGCTGGGCTCGCTGCCGGTGCGCCCGCTGACCGTGAAGACCTCGCCGACCGCCGTGATGACCGAGTGGGTGAAGACCCAGCAAGCCGCGCCCGACTTCTATGTACTGGACGAATGCGAGCTGCGTGACGTGGAAGAAGACGGCGGCATCGTGCGCTGCAAGCGCCAGGACCTGACCGCCGACGAGATCCAGCTGCACCTGAGCACCGGCAAGCTGGTGACCCAGCTGGCCCTGGCCTGGCAGGACAAGCTGTCGTTCGTGCTGGACGACAAGATGGTGGTCAAGCGCCTGAAGTTCGAGGAACTGCTGCAGGACCAGGCCGAGGAAGACGGCGGCGACGAGGCCCTGGGCCAGCTGGACGCCAGCTTCACCCTGATGATGCTGACCTTCGGCGACTTCCTGCCGGCGCTGTTCGAAGCGCTGGGTGGTGAAGAGCTGCCGCAGGGTATCTGATGCGGCCCTGACGCGGCCTACGGCCACTGCTACAAAAACCTGTAGCAGCGGCCGAAGGCCGCGTCATTGCCACCGCAATCCATAACAAGGAAACACCCCCATGCGCGCCCTGGCCGCCCTCAGCCGCTTCGTCGGCAACACCTTCGCTTACTGGGTCCTGCTGTTCGCCGTGCTGGCGTTCCTGTTCCCGCAATGGTTCGTCGCCCTCAAGGTGCTGATCGTGCCGCTGCTGGGCCTGGTGATGTTCGGCATGGGCCTGACCCTGAAAATGGACGACTTCGCCGAACTCAGCCGCCACCCCTGGCGGGTGCTGCTGGGCGTGGGCGCCCACTTCGTGATCATGCCGGGCATGGCCTGGTTGCTGTGCCAGCTGTTCCACCTGCCCGCCGAGATTGCCGTGGGCGTGATCCTGGTAGGCTGCTGCCCAAGCGGCACTGCCTCCAACGTCATGACCTGGCTGGCCAAGGGTGACCTGGCGCTGTCGGTGGCGATTGCCGCGGTGACCACCCTGCTCGCCCCGCTGCTGACGCCGGCGCTGATCTGGCTGCTGGCCTCCGCCTGGCTGCCGGTGTCATTCATGGAGATGTTCTGGTCGATCCTGCAGCTGGTGATGCTGCCGATCGTGCTGGGCGTGGTTGCCCAGCGACTGCTGGGTGCGCGGGTGCGCTACGCGGTGGAAGTGCTGCCGCTGGTGTCGGTGGTCAGCATTGTCATGATCGTCTGCGCGGTGGTGGCAGCCAGCCAGGCGAAAATCGCCGAGTCGGGGCTGCTGATCATGGCGGTGGTCATCCTGCACAACAGCTTCGGTTTCGTGCTGGGCTACGTCACCGGCCGCCTGTTCAAGCTGCCGCTGGCGCAGCGCAAGTCGCTGGCCCTGGAGGTGGGCATGCAGAACTCCGGCCTGGGCGCCGCCCTGGCCAGCGCGCACTTCTCGCCGCTGGCGGCGGTGCCCAGCGCGCTGTTCAGTGTATGGCACAACATTTCCGGGGCCCTGCTGGCGACCTTCTTCCGCAAGATGAAAGACCGACCATAAGGGCTGGCTTGCCCTTACGCGGCAAAATGTGCACTATAATGCGCATCGACGGGACGACCCGGCGATGCGTTTTTTTATTGCCCAGGGGACGACCCCATCACTGAAACTGGATGATGGAGCGTGCTCATGTCCTGGTTGATTCTGTTCTTCGCCGGCCTGTTCGAGGTGGGCTGGGCCATTGGCCTGAAATACACCGACGGCTTTTCCCGCCCCCTGCCTACCCTGCTCACCGTTGCCGCCATGGCGGCCAGCCTTGGCCTGCTGGGCCTGGCCATGCGCGACCTGCCGCTGGGCACCGCCTACGCCATCTGGACCGGCGTGGGCGCGGTGGGCACGGTGATCGCCGGCATCGTGCTGTTCGGCGAATCAGTGGCGCCCATGCGCATTGCCAGCGTGGCGCTGATCATCACCGGCCTGATTGGCCTGAAAATCAGCGCCTGACCCTCATTGCCTGCTGCTCAACGGCCGGCGCCGCGCAGCTCGCTCACCCGGGCGCGCAGCTGCGCCGGCACCGCGTCGTCGCCCTGCACCGGCTGCCCGGCCACCAGCACCACGCGCGACCACAAGCGGCGGAAGAAGCCCTTGGCCGGGTCGCGGCTGAAGAAACTGCCCCATAGCCCCAGCAACGCCAACGGCACCACCGGCACCGGGGTCTGCTCCAGCACCCGGGTCACGCCGCTCTTGAATTCGTCGATCTCGCCATCGGTGGTCAGCTTGCCCTCGGGGAAGATGCACACCAGCTCACCGTCGGCCAGGTACTGGGCGATGCGCTTGAACGCCTGCTCGTAGACCTGCGGGTCCTCGCTGCGCCCGGCGATGGGAACCGCCCCGGCGGTGCGGAAGATGAAGTTGAGCACCGGCAGGCGGAAGATCTTGTAGTACATCACGAAGCGAATCGGCCGCCGCACCGCGCCGCCAATCAGCAGCGCGTCGACGAACGACACGTGGTTGCACACCAGCAGCGCCGGGCCTTCGTCGGGAATGCGCTCGAGGTCGCGGTGCTCTACCCGGTACATGGAATGGCTGAGCAGCCAGATCATGAAACGCATGGTGAACTCGGGGACGATCTTGAAGATGTAGGCGTTGACGGCAATGTTCATCACCGACACCACCAGGAACAGCTGCGGAATCGACAGCTTGGCCACGCTCAGCAGGATGATGGAGATGATGGCCGACACCACCATGAACAACGCGTTGAGGATGTTGTTGGCGGCAATCACCCGCGCCCGCTCGTTCTCGGCGGTGCGCGACTGGATCAGCGCGTACAGCGGCACGATATAGAAGCCGCCGAACATGCCCAGGCCGAGAATATCCAGCAGCACCCACCAGGTGTGGCCGATGCCCAGCAGGGTCAGCCAGTCATTGGCCTGGGGCGCCAGGGCGAACTCGCCCGAATGCCACCACAGCAGCAGGCCGAACAGGGTCAGGCCGAACGAGCCGAACGGCACCAGGCCGATCTCCACCTTGCGCCCCGACAGCTTCTCGCACAGCACCGAACCCAGGGCGATGCCCACCGAGAACACCGTGAGAATCAGGGTGACCACGGTTTCATCGCCGTTGAGCCAGTCCTTGGCGTAGGCCGGAATCTGCGTCAGGTAGATAGCCCCGACGAACCAGAACCACGAGTTGCCCACCACCGAACGCGACACCGCAGGCGTCTGGTTCAGGCCCATTTTCAGCGTGGCCCAGGACTGACTGAAGATATTCCAGTCAAGCTTCAACCCCGGGGTGTCGGCCGCCGCGCGCGGAATGCCACGACTGGCCAGGTAGCCCAGCACCGCCACGCCGACGATCGCGGCGCTGACCAACGGCGCGTAGTGCGCCTGGGACATCAGCACGCCCGCGCTGATGGTGCCCGCCAGAATGGCCAGGAAGGTGCCCATTTCCACCAGGCCGTTGCCGCCCACCAGCTCTTCTTCGCGCAGGGCCTGGGGCATGATCGAGTACTTCACCGGGCCGAACAGCGCCGAATGGGTGCCCATGGCGAACAACGCCGCCAGCATCATCCACAGGTGGTCGAACAGGAAACCGGTGGCGCCCACGGCCATGATCACGATCTCGCCCAGCTTGATCAGGCGGATCAGCGCGTCCTTGTCGAATTTCTCGCCAAACTGCCCCGCCAGCGCGGAAAACAGGAAGAACGGCAGGATAAACAGCAGCGCACACAGGTTGACCCAGATGGAGCGGTCGCCGCCGATGCTCAATTTGTAGAGAATGGCCAGGATCAACGACTGCTTGAACACGTTGTCGTTGAAGGCCCCCAGGGACTGGGTGAGGAAAAACGGCAGGAAGCGCCGCTTGCCCAACAGGCTGAATTGCGAGGGGTGACTCATCGTCCTTTGCACCTTGGTGGCGCCGCTTGCGGCATAGGCTTTTGGCATTGGATGCGGCCTGCTGCCCTGCAAGCCACATCCGCCACCTAGATTACCTAAAGTTTGCGCGCCGCGATGCACGGCGACACAAACAGCTCGCCGCGCCAGGCACCGCCCAGGGTGCGCGCCATCACCACCGCCCACAACATCGCCAGGCAGGCCACCAGGCCCTGGCCGCACCAGGTGAAGAAGCCCAGGTGCAGTACGTTGCCCAGGCGCAGCGTGGCCAGGGTGTACACGCCCAACGGGAAGATGAACGCCCACCAGCCCAGGTTGAACGGCATGCCGCTGCGCAGGTAGCGCACGGTGATCAGCACCGCCAGCAGCATCCACCACAGGCCCATGCCCCAGAGGATCACCGCGCTGACCACGCCCAGGCCGTCGATCATGCTGCCCACGCCGGGCAGCACGCCGGCGGCGGCGAAAATCGCCGGGGCGTCACCCCCCAGCAGCAACATGCCCAGCGCGCCGGTACCGATGGGCCCCAGGGCCAGCCAGCTGGAAGCCGCCATGCTTTCATGGGGCAGCTTGTGCAGGGCCATACGCAGCATCAGGATGGTCAGGATGGCGAATGCCACCGGCACCGAGAACGCCCACAGCACGAAGCTGGTGATAAGCATGCCGAACTGCGCGGCCGGGTCTTGCAGGTGCGGGGCCAGCAGGCCGCCGCTGGCCGCAGCCACTTCGGCGGCCACCACCGGCAGCAGCCACACGGCGGTCATCTGGTCGATGCTGTGCTGCTGGCGGGTGAACATCAGGAACGGAATCCCCACCCCGCACAGCAGCGACAGGGCCACGTCCAGCCACCACAGCCCTTGCAGCCACGGCAGCGCGGCGTTGCCTGCCTGGGGCAAGGCGAACAGCACGAAGCCGTTGATCAGGGTGGCCAGGGCCATGGGAATGGTGCCGATGAACATCGACACGGTGGAATGCCCGAAAATGCGCCGCGCCTCGTCGAAGAACAGCACCCAGCGCGCGCCATACAGTGCGGTGAACACGCCAAACAGCACGGCCGCCAGCAGCCACAGGCCATGGGCCAGGCCGTGCACCAGCGGCCAGCCGGCCGGCAATTGCGCCAGGGCCAGGGCCAGCACACCGGTGCCCATGACCACGGCGAACCAGTTGGGGGTGAATTGGCGAATCACTTCGCGGGGGTGCTGAAGCGCACTGAACGGCCGGGTGGCCAGGGGAATCGGGCGTTGCATGATGGGGTCTCCTGTCCTCGTGTGAGGTCAGGCCATGCTAGCCGTCCTTGGCTTATCTGCTAAACGGGTAGTTTCGCTATAGGTCATCGATTATGCAGATATAGCCCGTGCATCCCGGCGCAGCCACATGCCCAGCAGGGCGGCCAGGCACAGGGCAATCTGCAGCAGGCCGTAGCCTTCGCTAGTGGCCAGCAAGCCAACGCTGCGCACCAGGAAACCCGCCAGGATGGCCGGCACGCAGAACGCCAGGTAGCTGAGCACGTAGAAGGTCGACATCAGCCCGGCGCGCTCGTGGGCGTGGGCCAGGGGCAGCACGCTGCGGGCCGAGCCGAGGAAGCCGCTGCCGAAACCGGCGCCGGCGATCACCGCACCGATGAAGAACAGCATCAGCACCTGCTGGCTGGCCGCCACCAATACCAGCGCCACACCGATGGGCAGCAGCACGGTGCCCAGGCGCAGCACCTTGTCAGCGGCGCTGGCGCGCAGGGCATAGATCGCCGCCGCGCCGCTGAGGGTCAGGGTTGCCACCAGCGCGCCGCCGATCAGGTTCGAGGTGGCGCCCGTGGCCGCGCGCACCAGTGACGGTGCCAGCGACAGGAAGAAGCCCCCGGTCATCCACACCGCGGTGTTCACCGGCAGCATGCGCCACACCGCCGCGCGGGCCTGGGCGGGCACGGCCAGGCGTGGGCGCAGCGACGCCAGCGCGCCGGGCTGGGCGCTGACGCTTTCCGGCAGCCACACCAGCAAACCCGCCTGCGCTACCAGCAGCACCAGCAGCACGATGTACACCAGGCTCAGCGGCATGGGCGCGTACTGCACCAGCAGGCCGCTACCCAGGCCACCCAGCGCCATGCCCAGCAGCGGCGCCAGGCTGTTGAGCAGCGGGCCTTTCTGCCGGTCGTTGTCCAGCAGCGCAGCGCCCAGGGAGCTGGTGGCCATGCCCGTGGCGAAGCCCTGGAGGATGCGCGCGGCCAGCAGCCAATTGACGTCGCGGGCGTAGATAAAGCCCAGCATCGACACCATGTTCAGCACCAGCGCCATGCGCAGCACCGGCCGCCGGCCGATATAATCCGACAACGCGCCCACAGTCAGCAGCGCTGCCAGAAGAGCCAGGGCGTAGACGCCGAAGATCATCGTCAGCATGCCCGGCGAAAACTGCCAGGCCTCCTGGTACAGATGGTACAGCGGCGTCGGCGCGCTGGAGGCGGCCAGGAAGGTCAGCAGCACCACCGAGAGGTAGGCCAGGCTGTTTCTCGCAGAGAAGACGTTGGACATGGCGGGCTCCGTAAAGCTAATTTATTGCGTTAGTGGAGTCTGCACCTGCTTCGCGCTTAAAGCAAACGCTTTGTGTTAAGGTACATGCATGGCTATCAAAGAAGGTATTCGCACGGGCGGCCGCAGTGCCCGTGTGCAAGAGTCCGTACACGCGGCCGTCCGCGCCCTGCTGCAAGAGCAGGAGCGCGACACCCTCACCGTGCCGCTGATCGCCAGCCGCGCCGGCGTCACCCCGTCGACCATCTACCGGCGCTGGGGCGAGCTGGCCGCGCTGCTGGCCGACGTCAGCCTGGCGCGCCTGCGCCCCGACAGCGACCCTGCCGACACCGGCACCCTGCGCGGCGACCTGCTGGCCTGGGCCGAGCAGTACCTGGACGAGATGAACTCGGAGCCGGGGCGCAACATGATGCGCGACTTCATCGCCAGCGGCTGCTCGTTCCAGTGCGCCACCGTGCTGCGCGGCCAGCTGCAGACCATCATCGAGCGCGCCAGGCTGCGCGGCGACACCGCGCCCGATGCCGACCACCTGCTGAACCTGATCGTCGCCCCGGTGGTGTACCGCATCCTGTTCGCCGAATCGGCGCCCAGCATCGAGCAGATGCACGAGCTGGTGGACCTGAGCCTGGCCTGCGACCTTCGTCGCCGCTGACGCGCCGCCCCGCGCCATGCGAGACTGAACGCACCACGCTACCCCGTAGCAGCGGCCGCCAGGCCGCGTCCTGGCCCACCCGGTCTTCCTGCCCCGGCGCGTCGCCGGTGACGCGGCCTGTGGCCGCTGCTACGGGAGCCCTTCCTTTGCAACGGAGCCTTTGATGTCGCTGTCCAGCGGGCTGATCGCCGCGGTTGCCCTGGCCTACATGGCCGTCATGTTCGCCATTGCCTTCTACGGCGACCGGCGCGCCACGCCGTTGTCGCCGCGCCTGCGCGCCTGGGTGTACAGCCTGTCGCTGGCGGTGTATTGCACCAGCTGGACCTTCTTCGGCGCCGTCGGCCAGGCCGCCGAGCAGCTGTGGGCGTTCCTGCCCATCTACCTGGGGCCGGTGCTGCTGATGGTGTTCGCGCCGTGGGTGCAGCAGAAGATGATCTTGATCAGCAAACAGGAAAACATCACCTCCATCGCCGACTTCATCGCCGCCCGCTACGGCAAGTCGCAATCGCTGGCGGTGGTGGTGGCGCTGATTTGCCTGGTGGGCGTGCTGCCGTACATCGCCTTGCAGCTCAAGGGCATCGTGCTCGGCGTGAACCTGCTGATCGGCGCCGGCGCCGACGCCAGTGGGACCCGCGTGCAGGATACGGCCCTGGTGGTGTCGCTGGTGCTGGCGCTGTTCACCATTGTCTTCGGCACCCGCAGCCTGGACGTCACCGAGCACCACCGCGGCATGGTCCTGGCCATCGCCTTCGAGGCCCTGGTCAAGCTGTTCGCCTTCATGGGCGTGGGCGCCTTCATCACCTACGGCCTCTACGATGGTTTCGACGACCTGCTCAGCCAGGCCAGCCTGGCGCCGCGCCTGGAAACCTATTGGCAGGAGACCATCAACTGGCCGTCCATGGTGGTGCAGACCGGCGTGGCGTTGATGGCGATGATCTGCCTGCCCCGCCAGTTCCACGTCACCGTGGTGGAGAACATCGAGCCCCAGGACCTGCGCCTGGCGCGCTGGGTATTCCCCGCCTACCTGGTGCTGGCCGCGCTGTTCGTGGTGCCCATCGCCCTGGCCGGGCAACTGCGCCTGCCCAGCTCGGTAATTCCCGATTCCTTCGTCATCAGCCTGCCCCTGGCCGAATCCCACCCGGCCCTGGCGCTGCTGGCGTTCATCGGTGGCGCCAGCGCCGCCACCGGCATGGTCATCGTCGCCAGCGTGGCGCTGTCGACCATGGTCTCCAACGACATGCTGCTGCCGTGGCTGCTGCGCCGGCAGAGCGCCGAGCGGCCGTTCGAGGTGTTCCGCCACTGGATGCTGTCGGTGCGCCGCATCAGTATCGTGATGATCCTGTTGCTCGCCTACGTCAGCTACCGCCTGCTGGGCAGCACCGCCAGCCTGGCCACCATCGGCCAGATCGCCTTCGCCGCCGTGGCCCAGTTGGCGCCGGCCATGCTGGGGGCGTTGTACTGGAAAAAAGCCAACCGCCGCGGCGTGTTCGCCGGCCTTGCCGCTGGCACCTTCGTGTGGTTCTACACCCTGGTGCTGCCACTGGCGGCCCACAGCCTGGGCCTGTCGCTGCATGTGTTCCCGGGCCTGGCCTGGCTGCACGACGACGCCATGGGCCTGCCGATCACGCCGCTGACCCTGGGCGTGGTGTTGTCGCTCGCCGGCAACTTCACCCTCTTCGCCTGGGTCTCGGCACTGTCGCGCACGCGCGTCTCGGAGCACTGGCAGGCCGGCCGCTTCATCGGCCAGGAAACCAGCGCCCGCCCCGGCGGCCGCTTGCCGCTGTCGGTGCAGATCGAAGACCTGCTGACCCTGGCGTCGCGCTTCGTCGGCGAAGAGCGGGCGCGCCAGAGCTTCATCCGCTTCGCCTACCGCCAAGGCATCGGCTTCGACCCCAGCCAAAGCGCCGACAACGACTGGATCGCCCACACCGAGCGCCTGCTGGCCGGCGTGCTGGGCAGTTCCTCGACCCGTGCGGTGGTGCGCGCGGCCATCGAAGGCCGCGACATGCAGCTGGAAGATGTAGTCAAGATCGCCGACGAAGCCAGCGAAGTGCTTCAGTTCAACCGGGCGCTGCTGCAGGGCGCCATCGAGAACATCAGCCAGGGCGTGAGCGTGGTCGACCAGTCGCTGCACCTGGTGGCCTGGAACCGGCGCTACCTGGAACTGTTCAACTACCCCGACGGCCTGATCAGCGTCGGGCGGCCCATTGCCGACATCATCCGCTACAACGCCGAGCGCGGCCTGTGTGGCCCCGGCGAGGCCGAGGTGCACGTGGCGCGCCGCCTGCACTGGATGCGCCAGGGCCGTGCGCACACCTCCGAACGGCTGTTCCCCAATGGCCGGGTTATCGAGCTGATCGGCAACCCCATGCCCGGCGGCGGCTTCGTCATGAGCTTCACCGACATTACCGCGTTCCGCGAGGCCGAACAGGCCCTGACCGCCGCCAACGAGGGCCTGGAGCAGCGGGTGGCGGAGCGCACCCACGAGCTGTCGCAGCTCAACCAGGCGCTGACCCAGGCCACCAACACCGCCGAAGCCGCCAACCAGTCGAAGACACGCTTCCTGGCCGCGGTCAGCCATGACCTGATGCAACCGCTGAACGCTGCGCGGCTGTTCTCGGCGGCGCTGTCGCACCAGGGCGACGGCCTGTCCGGCGAAGCGCAGCAACTGGTGCAGCACCTCGACAGCTCGCTGCGCTCGGCCGAGGACCTGATCAGCGACCTGCTGGACATCTCGCGCCTGGAGAACGGCAAGATCACCCCGGACAGCAAGCCCTTCGCCCTGGGTGACCTGTACGACACCCTGGGCGCCGAGTTCAAGGCCCTGGCCCAGGAGCAAGGCCTGGCGTTCCACCTGCGCTCGTCGAAGCTGCGGGTGAACAGCGACATCAAGCTGCTGCGGCGTATTTTGCAGAACTTCCTGACCAACGCCTTCCGCTACGGCAAGAGCCCGATCCTGCTGGGCGTGCGCCGCCAGGGTGACGCCCTGAGCCTGGAGGTGTGGGACCGCGGCCCGGGCATTCCCGAGGACAAGCTGCAGGTGATCTTCGAGGAGTTCAAGCGCCTGGACAGCCACCAGACCCGCGCCGAGAAGGGCCTTGGCCTGGGCCTGGCGATTGCCGACGGCCTGTGCCGGGTGCTGGGCCACAGCCTGCGGGTGCGCTCATGGCCGGGCAAGGGCAGCGTGTTCAGCGTGCGCGTGCCGCTGGCGGCCGCCGAAACCAGCGCGCCAGTTACCGCCATCGCCAGCAAGGGCCAGGACCTCACCGGCCTGCAGGTGCTGTGCGTGGACAACGAGGACAGCATTCTCATGGGCATGCACAGCCTGCTCAGCCGCTGGGGCTGCCAGGTGTTCACCGCTCGCGACCGCGCCACTTGCAGCCAGCTGCTGGCCCAGGGTATGCGCCCGCACCTGGCGCTGGTGGATTTTCACCTGGACGAAGGCGACACCGGCCCGCAGCTGATGGCCTGGCTGCGCGCGCAATTGGGCGCGCCCCTGCCGGGCATGGTGATCAGCGCCGACGGCCGCCCCGAGATACTGGCCCAAGTGCACGCCGCCGGCCTCGATTACCTGGCCAAACCGGTGAAACCGGCGGCCCTGCGCGCCTTACTGAACCGGCACCTCAGCCGGCAGTGAGGCGCCCTCGGCGTCGGTCATGGCGCGCTCCAGCAGGTCGGCCGGCAGGCTCTTGCTGGCGCGGGCGCCCAGCAGCTTGAGCTGCTCGGTGCGGCTGACCAGGTTGCCGCGGCCGTCAGTGAGCTTGTTGCGCGCCGCGCTGTAGGCCTTGTCCAACTGCTGCAGGCGGTTGCCCACCTCGTCCAGGTCCTGGATGAACAGCACGAACTTGTCGTACAGCCAGCCGGCGCGCTCGGCGATCTCCCGGGCGTTCTGGCTCTGGCGCTCCTGTTTCCACAGGCTGTCGATCACCCGCAGGGTGGCCAGCAGCGTGGTCGGGCTGACGATGACGATCTGCCGGTCGAAGGCCTCCTGGAACAGGTTCGGCTCGGCCTGCAACGCCGCCGAGAACGCCGCCTCGATAGGCACGAACAGCAGGACGAAATCCAGGCTGTGCAAGCCTTCCAGGCGGTTGTAGTCCTTGCCCGACAAGCCCTTGACGTGGTTGCGCAGCGACAGCACGTGCTGCTTGAGCGCCGTCTGCGCCACCGCCGGGTCATCGGCGCTGATGTACTGCTGGTACGCCGTGAGGCTGACCTTGGAGTCCACCACCACCTGCTTGTCGCCCGGCAGCATGATCAGCACGTCCGGCTGGAAGCGCTCGCCGTCGGGCCCCTTGAGGCTGACCTGGGTCTGGTACTCGCGGCCCTTCTCCAGGCCCGCATGCTCGAGCACACGCTCCAGGATCAGCTCGCCCCAGTTGCCCTGGGTCTTCTGCCCCTTGAGGGCCTGGGTAAGGTTGGTGGCCTCGTCGCTCAGGCGCTGGTTGAGCTGCTGCAGGCGTTCCAGTTCCTTGCCCAGGGAGAAGCGCTCGCGGGCCTCCTGCTGGTAGCTTTCCTCCACGCGCTTCTCGAACGACTGGATGCGTTCCTTCAGCGGGTCCAGCAGTTGCCCCAGGCGCTGCTGGCTGGTCTCGGCGAAGCGCTGTTCGCGCTCGTCGAAGATTTTCCCGGCCAGCTCGGCGAACTGCGCCCGCAGCTCGTCGCGCGAGCCCTGCAGGTCGGTGAGGCGCTGCTGGTGGCTGTCCTGCTGCTCGCGCAGTTCGGCCTGCAGTGCCGCGCACTGGGCATCCAGGCGGCGCAACTCGCCTTCCTTGCCGCTGCGCTCGATATTCCAGGCGTGGGCGGCATCGCGGGCGTTGTCGCGCTCGATCTGCAGCAGGTCCAGCTCACGCCCCTGAGCCGCCAGTTCCGCCTGCTTGACCGCGTTGGCCTGGGACAGGTCGCTGACTTCGTCGCGGCTGGCATCGAGCTGCGCGCTCAGGCCGTCCTGGGCCAGCTGCGCGGTGGTCAGGCGCTCCTGCCACAGCGCCGCCTCGGCGCTCAAGGCGCTCAGGCGACGCTGTATGCCCCAGGCCAGCGCCAGGCTCGGCGCCCCCGCCAGCAGCAAGCCGAGCAACAGGCTGGTGATGTCAAATGCCATTTCAAATTCCACCGCGTTCTAACAAAGGTCACAGTCTGAGCGAAGCGACGACTGGCGGCAAACCCGTGCAGGCGAATGCCTCCGGTCGGGCGATAGCCGCACGTTTTTGCATCGGTTGGAAAAAAAAATATCAGCGCCCGGCCAATGAAATTTTACCCCCTCCCACCATTGACAAAATCCGCTGGCGACTTGGTAAGAAACATGAAATATCCGGGTACGCCCGTGCTAGAGCAAGCGCTCGGGACAATCCACAGAAGCTGTGGATAAGTCAGTGGACAACCGCCCTTCCCCGCCCGCAAACCCTTGTAGAATAGGGCCTCCAGTCAAACTGTCGATTTTTTCACCAGTTAAAAAAAGCGTTTTTTTTCATTGACTTAAATTTTCAATGCGGCGTAGGGGAACTTTCGGCAAGGCGTTTGCAGGGACATGACGGTTTCATTGCCGCATGTGTACAACCGCCCTGAATGGAGGCACGGGGCCGCACCATTTTCGTACTCCCTGTCAAGCGTGGGGCGCGAAAAAGCGACTTCAGGGGCTTCACAGGTCGAGTTTTTGTAGGCAAACTGGTCTGCTGCTGATCTGGCGCACAAGGGTGTACCGAGGCCCGCCGGTGATACAGCAGGTGAATTGAAAAAACACTTGCAAGTCAGCCAGGCTATCAGGTAGGCTTGCCACTGTTAGTACCAAGCTGAAAGTCAATTTCTGGTCGACACAGTCCTCCAGCACGTCGTTCGCAGCAAAGCGAACCCCCTGCTGAAACAGCGGACCCGACCTACTCGATGGTTTCCAGGTAAACACTTCACGAGCCGTGGCCAACGCCAGGCATCGCTGACAAGCCTCTTTACTCTGACCTAACCAACCTGCTGATTGATCAGGATCTTCACCCACGGGCAGCGAACCTTTGCCCCGGTGTGTTGCCTGTCCTCCTAAGTACCTACCGGTCAGCCCAAGCGCCACATTTTAAATGCGCTCACACTGGCTGCTTTGTTCCAGTCAGGTTCTTCGTCCGGCCAATGGTGGCCCGCGTTACTGGAACGTTTTTAGTGTGCACGGATCATATCCGTGTCTTTTGCAGGAACATCCAATAACTATGAACACTATTCATACCCAAGACGCCATGCGCACCCTGACTGACGCCTTCGCACCGCTGAACTGCCTGATCATGGCAGCTCGCAAAGGCTGCTTCAGCTTCACCGTCGTCAACGAGCACGGTATTGCCCGCCACAGCGAACGCCTGTACCCGGAGCAATACTCCAGCGCCGAGCCGCTGCAGGCCGTGATCGACCGTACGCGCCAGGCACTGGTCGCCTAAAGCGCCCAGGCTGCACCCAAGGCCCCGCCATGAGCGGGGCTTTTTTATGGGTGATCATTTAACGCGCCCTGTAGCAGCCGCCGAAGGCGGCGTCCGGGCTCACCGCGGCGTGCCGGGAACAGCGCGGCGCCTTGGACGCGGCCTGCGGCCGCTGCTACGAAAACCGTGTTGGGTGCATGCGCCCCTGTAGCAGCCGCCGAAGGCGGCGTCCGGGCTCGCCGCGGTGTGCCGGGAATAGCGCGGCGCCTTGGACGCGGCCTGCGGCCGCTGCTACGGAAACCGTGTTGTGTGCACGCGCCCCTGTAGAGCCGCCGAAGGCGGCGTCCGGGCTCACCGCGGCGTGCCGGGAACAGCGCGGCGCCTTGGACGCGGCCTGCGGCCGCTGCTACGGAAACCGCGTTGCGTGCACGCGCACCTGTAGCAGCCGCCGAAGGCAGCGTCCGGGCTTACCACGGCGTGCCGGGAGCAGCGCGGCGCCTTGGACGCGGCCTACGGCCGCTGCTACGTGCTGCAAGCCGGTTTCTTTATCACCTGAGGGCATATGCGCCGCCACCTCAAACGGGCAAATAATTTAAAAACAGCCCTTTACAGCACAAATATGACACTACACTTCAATTCAAGCGGCCCCACGCCGCTTCCGGCGGAGCCATCCGATTCACTGCTGCCAAGCACCCAGGTTCCGTCGGCCAGACAGAGAGGTCGAAGGGTTTTATGGGGATCGCCGCACGGGAATTGAGCCAGTACGTGATACGCCCGACGCTGCTGTACCTGGGCCGTCACTGCGCTACCGCCGAGGCCTTGCTGTTGGGCGTGGCGGCCAGCCAATCGGCCCTGGGCACCGCCCTGCACGATCGTCGTGGCCACGGCCTGTACCGCATCGGCGCGTTGCGCCACCAGGCCTTGTGGGACCATTACCTGGCCCTGGACCCCGATTTGGCCAGCCTCGTGAGGGGGCTCGCCAGCCAGCATGCTTTTTTAAGTGGCCCGCATCAGGAATTGACCGTCAACCTTCGGTACGCCACAGCTATTGCCTGGCTGTTGATCGAAGAGCAGAAAACGCCCTTGCCACAGGCCGATGATGTTATCGGCATGGCCAGAATATGGCGCCAAACCTTCCAACCCCAGGGTCGTTTAAGGGATTTCACCGCCGCCTGGGCAAGCTGCATCACCATTACTGACAGATTAGCCAGCTGAAGATCATGGCATAACGCCAGCTTATAAGCCTCCAGCCTGGTCGGATTGTCCTACAAAACCGCTCTATCTCCTGCGATACGGGCTATAGCGCCGCGGCGAAAATGTTGGTAGTTTTCGCTTCGGTGATCACATGGAGTTCTAATAATGAAAAAAGTAATGCTCAAGACCACAATCAGCATCGCCGTCGCACTCGCCTCTACCCAGCTGTTCGCCAGTGGCTTTGCCATCAACGAAACCAGCATCAGCGGCATGGGCACCGGCTTCGCCGGCCGTTCGTCTTCTGCCGATGACGCCAGCACCATCTACGGCAACCCTGCCGGCATGTCGCGCCTCAAGAAAGCCCAAGCCACCGTGGGTGCGGCCGTGATTGACGCGAAGACCGACATCAGCGACACCAAGGCCACCCTGGGGGGCAAAGAGGGTGGCGACATGGTGCCGGTGACTACCGTGCCCATGGGTTACTACGTACAGCCAATCGATGACCACTGGGCCTTCGGTGTCGGCTTCTACGTGCCGTTCGGCCTGATCACCGACTACCACAGCGACTTCGCTGGCCGTTACTACGCCAACAAGAGCAAGGTCTCGGTCATGACCTTCCAGCCTACCGTCAGCTATGCGTTCAACGATATCGTGTCGATCGGTTTCGGCCCGACCATCAACCGCATCGACGGCGAGCTGAGCTCCATGGTGCCCAACTCCTTTACCCCCGGCACCAACGACGGCAAGGTGAAGATCAACGGCAACGACACCGCCATCGGCTTCAACGCCGGTATCCTGGTGCAGGCCACGCCAACCACCAGCCTGGGCCTGACCTACCACTCCAAGGTGGACTACCACCTGGACGGCGACACCAAGGTCACCGGCGGCACCTTCAGCCTGCTGGGCCTGAGCGGCCACAGCTACGACGCCTCGCTGGACCTGGACACCCCGGAATCCGTGGACTTCTCCGTGACCCAGAAGCTGGGTGACGACTGGACCGTGTACGCCGGCAGCACCTGGACCCGCTGGAGCCGCCTGAAAGACATCACCGTGGAGAACAAAGGCGTGCCTGCGCTGCTGTCGGGCTCGCTGAGCACCATCACCGAAGAGCAGAACTGGCACGACACCTGGGCCCACGCCATCGGTGCCGCCTACCAGCTGAACAAGGAAGTGGTGCTGCGCGCCGGTTACTCGGTTGACCAGTCGCCTACCAACAACGTCGACCGTTCGCCACGCATCCCTACCGGCGACCGCCAGGCCGTCAGCTTCGGCGTTGGCTACACCCCAGTGGAAAACATCACCCTGGACTTCGCCTACTCCTACCTGTGGGAAGAGACCGTGAAGATCAACGAAGTGTCGGCTACCAAGCTGGCCTACAGCTCCAAGTACAAGAACAGCGCCAGCGGCTTCGGTACCTCGATTACCTACCGCTTCTGATTCACGTACCTGCAGCACGAAAAAACCCGCCTCGGCGGGTTTTTTCATGCCTCAGGGTTTTGAGGCGATGGCTTTTTCCACCGCGGCGATCAGGTCCGGGTCGTCGGGCTTGGTGATGCTGGAAAAGCTGGCCACCACATTGCCCTGGCGGTCCACCACGTACTTGTAGAAATTCCACTTGGGCGCGCTACTTTGCTCCGCCAGTACCTTGAACAAGTGGGTAGCGTCCGAGCCGCGCACGGGCGCCGGCTGGGTCATGGTGAAAGTGACGCCGTAGTTGGCGTAGCAGACCTTGGCGGTCTCGGCGCTGTCCTGGGCCTCCTGCTTGAAGTCATTGGACGGCACGCCGATCATTTCCAGGCCCTTGTCCTTGTAGCGAATGTACAAGCCTTCCAGCCCGCTAAACTGCGGGGCGAAGCCGCAGTAGCTGGCGGTGTTGACCACCACCAGCGGCTTGCCGGCAAAGCGCTGGCACAGGTCGATGGCCTCCTTGCCGCGCAGTTTGGTCATCTGCCCTTGCAGCAGTTCCGGGCAATCGGCGGCCAGCACCGGCCCACTGGCGGCAAGCATCAAGAGCGGAACCGTTATCCAGCGCAGGTTCATGGCAGCCATCCTCAGTGATTTGAAGTTCCAACCTACCCTCACTCACGCGCCTAAGCAAACACACACAAATTGCGAACTTCCGGCGCCAGCGGCGCCTCTGACGAATAAGCCCCCTGCCACAGGCCGCCGCCCATGGACCTTGTCATTGCCCGCCCCGAAGGCCTGTACTGCCCGCCCGGGGACTTCTACATCGACCCCTGGCGACCGGTCGAACGCTCGGTGATCACCCACGGCCATGGCGACCACGCGCGCACCGGCAACAGCCATTACCTGGCCGCCAGCCCCGGCGCCGGCATTCTGCGCGCCAGGCTAGGCGCCGACATCAACCTGCAGACCCTGGCCTACGGCGAGCGCCTGGTGCACCACGGCGTTACTCTCAGCTTCCACCCGGCCGGCCACGTGCTGGGCTCGGCGCAGGTGCGCCTGGAGTACCAGGGCGAGGTGTGGGTGGCCTCCGGCGACTACAAGGTGGAAGCCGACGGCACCTGCGCGCCCTTTGAGCCCGTGCGTTGCCATACCTTTATCACCGAATCCACCTTCGGCCTGCCCATCTACCGCTGGCAGCCGCAACAGCAAATCTTCGCCGAAATAGATGACTGGTGGCGGGCCAATGCCCAGGCCGGCAAGGCCAGCGTGCTGTTCGCCTACGCGTTCGGCAAGGCCCAGCGCATCCTCCACGGCATCGATGCCAGCATTGGCCCGATCCTGGTGCACGGGGCCGTCGAGCCGCTGAACCGGGTGTACCGCGAGGGCGGCATCCACATTCCCCAGACCCAGTACGCCGGCGACTTCAAGAAGACCGACCCGGCCCTGCGCCAGGCGCTGATCCTGGCCCCGCCCTCGGCCGGCGGCAGCACCTGGATGCGCCGTTTCGGCGACTACAGCGACGCCTTCGCCAGCGGCTGGATGCGCCTGCGCGGCACCCGCCGGCGGCGTGGCGTGGACCGCGGCTTCGTGCTGTCCGACCACGCCGACTGGCCCGGCCTGCTGTGGGCCATCGAGCAGACCGGCGCCGAACGGGTCATGGTCACCCACGGCTCGGTGGCGGTGCTGGTGCGCTACCTGCGCGACCTGGGGCTGGACGCCCAAGGCTTTACCACCGAGTACGGCAATGAAGACGAGGAGCAAGCCAGCGCATGAAAGCCTTTGCCGAACTCTACGGGCGCCTGGATGAAACCACCTCCACCAATGCCAAGCGCGACGCGCTGCTGGCCTACTTCAGCCAGGCCGACGCCGCCGACGCCGCCTGGGCGGTGTATTTCCTTTCCGGTGGCCGCCCGCGCCAGCTGGTGCCCAGCCGCGTGCTGCGCGACATCGCGGTGAACACCAGTGGCCTGCCCGAGTGGTTGTTCGAGGAAAGCTACCAGGCGGTCGGCGACCTGGCCGAGACCTTTTCCCTGCTGCTGCCGGAAACCGCCCACAGCAGCGACCAGGGCCTGGCCTGGTGGGTGGAAGAAGCCTTGCTGCCCCTGCGCGGCCTGCCGCCGGAGGCACTGGCCGAGCGCCTGCCGCAGCTATGGGCGCAACTGGACCGGCAGAGCCTGATGGTGTGCCTGAAGCTGATCACCGGCAGCTTCCGCGTGGGCGTGTCGAAACTGCTGGTAACCCGCGCCCTGGCGCAGTTGGCCGACATCGACAGCAAGCGCGTGGCCCAGCGCCTGGTGGGCTACACCGACCTGTCCCACCGGCCCACCGCCGACAGCTACCGCACGCTGATCGCCGCCGAATCCGCCGACGAACACGCCCAGCGCGGCGGCCAGCCCTACCCGTTTTTCCTCGCCCACTCGCAGCAGCAACCGGTGGACCAGTTCGACGCCCTGCTGGGGCCGGTCGACGCCTGGCAGGTGGAGTGGAAATGGGACGGCATCCGTGCGCAACTGGTCAAGCGCGACGGCCGCCTGTGGATCTGGTCCCGCGGCGAAGAACTGGTCAGCGAACGCTTCCCGGAGCTGATGGCGCTGGAGCACAGCCTGCCCGACGGCACCGTCATCGACGGCGAGATTGTGGTGTGGAAAGCCGACGCCCAGCCCCAGGTACAGCCCTTCGCCCTGCTGCAGCAACGCATCGGCCGCAAGACCCTGGGCAAGAAGCTGCTGGAAGAGGTGCCCGTGGTGGTCCTGGCCTATGACCTGCTGGAATGGCAGGGCCACGACTGGCGCAGCCGGCCCCAGGGGCAACGGCGCGCCGAACTGGAGCGCCTGGTGGCGGCCACGCTGGCGCCCGTGCTGCAGCTGTCGCCGCTGCTGCACGGCGAGACCTGGCTGGACCTGGGCCGCCTGCGCGAACAGTCGCGGCGCCTGGGCGTGGAAGGCATGATGCTCAAGGCCCGCGACGCCCTGTATGGCGTGGGCCGCACCAAGGACATGGGCACCTGGTGGAAATGGAAGGTCGACCCCTTCAGCGTCGACGCCGTGCTGATCTACGCCCAGGCCGGCCACGGCCGCCGCGCCAGCCTGTACAGCGACTACACCTTCGCCGTGTGGGACGGCCCGCCCGAGGCCAGCGAGCGCACCCTGGTGCCGTTCGCCAAGGCCTACTCGGGGCTGACCGACGAGGAAATGCGCCAGGTCGACGCCATCGTGCGCAAGACCACGGTGGAAAAATTCGGCCCGGTGCGCAGCGTGCGCCCCACCCTGGTGTTCGAGCTGGGTTTCGAGGGCATTGCCCTGTCAAAACGTCATAAAAGCGGCATTGCCGTACGTTTTCCGCGCATGTTGCGTTGGCGGCATGACAAGCCGGTGGAAGAAGCCGATAGTCTGGCTACGCTGCAAGACCTGTTGAGCTGATTGCCCACTTTTGGGGCGCGTTTGCAGGGCTGCCCGATTTTGGGCAGGCCGCCGCGCCAGAGCCTTCCGGGCGCCCCATTTAAACGCTCGTTCGGGTACTGTGGTGCGAAAATTGCTATCAGAATGATGTCTGGCATCCGCCGGTAACGAATGTCGCGTACACCTGTACGCTCTTCTCAGGTTCTAAGGACTGCACAATGAAAAAAGCATTGCTGACCCTTTCTGCACTGGCCTTATGTTTGTCTGCTGGCGCCGCGATGGCCAAGGATTACAAGGTATTGCGCTTCGGCGTCGACCCATCCTACGCACCGTTCGAATCCAAGGCCGCCGACGGCAGCCTGGTGGGCTTTGACATCGACCTGGGCAATGCCATCTGCAAAGAGCTGAAAGTGGAGTGCAAGTGGGTCGAGAATGACTTCGACGGCATGATCCCGGGCCTCAACGCCGGCAAGTTCGACGGCGTGATCTCGTCCATGACCGTGACTGACGCGCGCGCCAAGGTCATCGACTTCTCCAGCGAACTATTCTCCGGCCCGACCGCGCTGGTGTTCAAAAAAGGTGCAGGCTACAGCACCCCCGAGTCGCTCAAAGGCAAGACCGTGGGCTACGAGCAGGGCACCATCCAGGAAGCCTACGCCAAGGCCGTGCTGGACAAGGCCGGCGTGACCACCAAGGCTTACGCCAACCAGGACCAGGTGTACGCCGACCTGACCTCGGGCCGCCTGGACGCTTCCATCCAGGACATGCTGCAGGCCGAACTGGGCTTCCTGAAATCGCCACAGGGCGCCGACTACGAAGTCAGCAAGCCGGTTGACGACCCACTGCTGCCGGCCAAGACCGCCGTCGGTATCAAAAAGGGTAACAAAGAGCTCAAGGCCCTGCTGGACAAAGGTATCGAAGCGTTACACAAGGACGGCACCTACGACACCATTCAGAAGAAACACTTCGGTGATCTGAACCTGTACAGCGGCAAGTAACAATTGGTAACGACGCCTTCTCCCGTCCGGGGGAAGGCGTTTTTTCTACCTGCACAGGCACCATCCATGTTCGACGACCTATTACAAAACCTGGGGCTTTCGGCATTCAGCCTGAAGGGCTTTGGCCCGATCCTGCTGGAAGGCACCTGGATGACCATCAAGCTGGCGGTGCTGTCACTGCTGGTGAGCGTTGGCCTGGGCCTGCTGGGCGCCAGCGCCAAGCTATCAAGCCTTAAAGTGCTGCGGGTTCCCGCACAGTTGTACACCACCCTGATTCGCGGCGTGCCCGACCTGGTGCTGATGCTGCTGATCTTCTACAGCCTGCAAACCTGGCTGACCAATCTCACAGATGCCATGGACTGGGACTACATCGAGATCGATCCTTTCACCTCTGGTGTGATCACCCTCGGGTTCATCTATGGCGCCTATTTCACCGAAACCTTCCGTGGCGCCATCCTCGCCGTGCCCCGCGGCCAGGTGGAAGCGGCCACCGCCTATGGCCTGAAACGCGGCCAGCGGTTCCGCTACGTGGTGTTCCCGCAGATGATGCGCTTCGCCCTGCCAGGCATCGGCAACAACTGGATGGTGATGCTCAAGGCCACCGCCCTGGTGTCGATCATCGGCCTGGCCGACCTGGTCAAGGCCGCCCAGGACGCGGGCAAGAGCACCTACCAGCTGTTCTACTTCCTGGTCCTGGCGGCCGTCATCTACCTGCTGATCACCAGCGCCTCCAACGTGGTGTTGCGCTGGGCCGAGCGGCGTTACAGCGCTGGTAGCCGGGAGGCCGTGCGATGATTGAACTGTTGCAACAATACTGGCGCCCGTTCCTGTATTCGGACGGCCAGCACATCACCGGCCTGGCCATGACCATGTGGCTGCTGACCGCCTCCATCGCCATCGGCTTCGTGGTGTCCATCCCGCTGTCCATCGCCCGGGTGTCCACGCACTTCTGGCTGCGCTGGCCGGTGCAGTTCTACACCTACCTGTTCCGCGGCACGCCGCTGTATATCCAGCTGCTGATCTGCTACACGGGCATCTACAGCATCGAGGCGGTGCGCAACCAGCCGGAGCTGAACGCGTTCTTCCGCGACGCCATGAACTGCACCATCCTGGCCTTCGCCCTGAACACCTGCGCCTACACCACCGAGATCTTCGCCGGCGCCATCCGCAGCATGAACCACGGCGAGGTGGAAGCGGCCAAGGCCTACGGCCTGACCGGCTGGAAGCTCTACACTTACGTGATCATGCCGTCGGCCCTGCGCCGCTCGCTGCCGTTCTACAGCAACGAAGTGATCCTGATGCTGCACTCCACCACCGTCGCCTTCACCGCCACGGTGCCGGACATCCTGAAAGTGGCCCGCGACGCCAACTCGGCCACCTTCATGACCTTCCAGTCGTTCGGCATCGCCGCGCTGATCTACCTGACCATCACCTTCACGCTGGTGGGCCTGTTTCGCCTGGCGGAACGCCGCTGGCTGGCCTTCCTCGGCCCTGCGCACTAGGAACCGGAAATGCACCATCGCACCCATGACCTGATCAGCCCGGTGCCAGGCACCGGCCGGCAGATCCACAGCTTTCACTACGGCCCCACGGACGGCGCCGGCAAGATCTACATCCAGGCCTCGCTGCACGCCGACGAACTGCCCGGCATGCTGGTGGCCTGGCACCTCAAGCAGCGCCTGGCCGAGCTGGAGCAGGCCGGGCAGCTGAACAGCGAGATCGTCCTGGTGCCCGTGGCCAACCCGGTGGGGTTGGAGCAGGTGCTGATGGACGTGCCCCTGGGCCGCTACGAGCTGGAGAGCGGGCAGAACTTCAACCGCCTGTTCGTCGACCTCAGCGACGAAGTGGGCACCGAGGTGGCGCCGCACCTGGGCGACGACCCGCAGCACAACGCGCGGCTGATTCGCGCGGCCCTGCGCCGGGCGCTGGAAGCCCAGGTGCCGGCCACGCAGTTGCAGTCCCAGCGCCTGATCCTCCAGCGCCTGGCCTGCGACGCCGACATGGTGCTGGACCTGCACTGCGACTTCGAGGCCGTGGCGCACCTGTACACCACGCCCGAGGCGTGGCCGAAGGTGGAGCCGCTGTCGCGCTACCTGGGCGCCCAGGCCAGCCTGCTGGCCACCGACTCGGGCGGGCAGTCGTTCGACGAGTGCTTCACCCTGGTGTGGTGGGAGCTGCAGCAGCGCTTCAACCACCGCTTCGAGATCCCCCAGGGCAGCTTCTCGGTGACCCTGGAGCTGCGCGGCCAGGGCGATGTCGACCACCACACCGCCGCCACCGACTGCCAGGCGATCATCGACTACCTGACCCACCACGGCGCCATCGCCGGCGAGCAGCCGCCGCTGCCCGAGCTGCCCTACCCGGCCACGCCCCTGGCGGCGGTGGAGCCGGTGGTCAGCGCCGCCGGCGGCCTGCTGGTGTTCCATGTGCTGCCGGGCGAGGTCGTGAGCGCCGGCCAGCTGATCGCCGACGTCATCGACCCCATCAGCGACCGCATCACCGCCGTGCGCTGCGCCCAGGCCGGGGTGATGTACGCCCGCTCGCTGCGGCGCATGGCCACCGCCGGCATGGTGGTGGCCCACGTCGCCGGCCGCGAAGCCTACCGCAGCGGCTACCTTCTTTCGCCTTGAGACCTGATTGCCCATGTACAAACTGACCATCGATGGCCTGCACAAACGCTACGGCGACAACGAAGTACTCAAGGGGGTTTCGCTCAAGGCCAAGACCGGCGACGTCATCAGCCTGATCGGCGCCAGCGGCTCGGGCAAGAGTACCTTCCTGCGCTGCATCAACTTCCTGGAAACCCCCAACGACGGCGCCATGAGCCTGGACGGCAAGCAGATCCGCATGGTGCAGGACAGCCACGGCATGCGCGTGGCCGACCCTGACGAGCTGCAGCGCATTCGCACGCGCCTGGCCATGGTGTTCCAGCACTTCAACCTGTGGAGCCACATGAGCGTCCTGGAGAACGTCACCATGGCCCCGCGGCGTGTGCTGGGCGTGAGCAAGCACGAGGCCGAGGACCGTGCCCGCCGCTACCTGGACAAGGTCGGCCTGCCGGCGCGCGTCGCCGACCAGTACCCGGCGTTCCTCTCCGGCGGCCAGCAACAGCGGGTGGCCATCGCCCGCGCCCTGGCCATGGAGCCGGAGGTGATGCTGTTCGACGAACCCACCTCGGCGCTCGACCCGGAGCTGGTGGGCGAAGTGCTGAAGGTGATCCAGGGCCTGGCCGAGGAAGGCCGCACCATGATCATGGTCACCCACGAGATGAGCTTCGCGCGCCAGGTGTCCAGCCAGGTGATGTTCCTGCACAAGGGGCTGGTGGAAGAGGAAGGCGTGCCGGCGGACGTGCTGGGTAACCCGAAGAGCGAGCGGTTGCGCCAGTTCCTCAGTGGCAACCTGAAGTAACCCTATCGCCCTCATCGCGAGCAAGCTCGGCTCCTACGGAACGCATCAATCCCGTAGGAGCCGAGCTTGCTCGCGATGAGGCCAGCCCAGACCCCACTAAACTAACTTGCCCGCCCCGCTGTCACTGGTTTAACCCCCACGGACAGCGCCCATGCCCGACCACGCCAAACCCTGGTTCGCCGCCCGCCGCTGGAAGCCCTTCGCGTTCCAGAAACAGGTCTGGGCGGCCGTCAAGGCTGGGCAGTCGGGGTTGCTGCACGCCAGCACTGGCGCCGGCAAGACCTACGCCTTGTGGTTCGCCGCCCTCAACCGCTTCGCCAAGCCCGGCCCGCGCACCGCGCCGCTGACGGTGCTGTGGCTGACGCCCATGCGCGCCCTGGCCGCCGACACCCATCGCGCCCTGCAAGCGCCCCTGGACGACCTGCAACTGCCCTGGTCCCTGGGCCTGCGCACCGGCGACACCAGCAGCGCCGAACGCGCCCGCCAGGGCCGGCGGCTGCCCACCACGCTGATCACCACCCCAGAAAGCCTGACCCTGCTGCTGGCCCGCGAGCACGCCAAGACAGAATTCGCCAGCCTGGCCATGGTGGTGGTGGACGAATGGCACGAGCTGATCGGCAACAAGCGCGGCGTGCAGTTGCAGCTGGCCCTGGCGCGCCTGCGCCGCTGGCAGCCGGGTTTGATCGTATGGGGCATCTCCGCCACCCTCGGCAATCAGGCCCACGCCCAGGATGTACTACTGGGCGCCGGCCAGGGCATCACTGTGCAAGGCGCCGAAGCCAAGCGCATCGAAGTCGACACGCTGCTGCCGGCGGCCATCGAACGCTTCCCCTGGGGCGGCCACATGGGCCTGCGCATGCTCGACCAGGTAGTGGGCGAGATCGACACCAGCAGCAGTTGCCTGGTGTTCACCAACACCCGCTCCCAGGCGGAGATCTGGTTTCAATCGATTCTCGACGCACGCCCGGACTGGGCCGGCATCATTGCCCTGCACCACAGCTCCCTGGCCCGGGAGACCCGCGACTGGGTGGAGCGCGCGCTCAAGGACGGCCAGCTCAAGGCGGTGATCTGCACCTCCAGCCTCGACCTGGGGGTGGACTTCCTGCCGGTGGAGCGGGTGCTGCAGATCGGTTCGGCCAAGGGCGTGGCGCGCCTGATGCAACGCGCCGGGCGCTCGGGCCACGCCCCCGGCCGGCCGTCGCGGGTGACCCTGGTGCCCACCCACAGCCTGGAGCTGGTGGAAGCCGCCGCTGCCGAGCAGGCGGTGGCGGCGCGGCAGATCGAGCCGCGTGAATCCCCGCACAAACCCTTGGACGTGCTGGTGCAGCACCTGGTGAGCATGGCCCTGGGCGGCGGCTTTCGGCCCGATGACCTGTTGGCCGAAGTGCGCAGCGCCTGGGCCTACCGCGACCTCACCGACGACGAATGGGCCTGGGCCCTGGCGTTCGTGCGCCACGGCGGCCACTCGCTCACCGCCTACCCCGATTACCGGCGCGTGGAACCCGACGAACACGGCGTGTGGCGCGTGCCCGACGCGCGCCTGGCGCGCCGCCACCGCATGAGCATCGGCACCATCGTCAGCGATGCCAGCCTGCAACTGAAGTTCTGGAGCAAGGGCGGTGGCGGGCGCTCCCTGGGCAGTGTCGAGGAAGGCTTCATCGCCCGCCTGCGGCCCGGCGACGGCTTCCTGTTCGCCGGGCGCCAGCTGGAGCTGGTGCGGGTGGAGAACATGACCGCCTACGTCAAGCGCAGCACCGCGAAGAAGGCCGCCGTGCCGCGCTGGAATGGTGGGCGCATGCCGCTGTCCAGCGAACTGGCCGCCGCCCTGGTGCGCCAGCTGGGCCTGGCCGCGCAGGGCGAATACCAGAGCCCACCCATGCGCGCGGTGCGGCCGCTGCTGGAGGTGCAGCAGCACTGGTCGGCCCTGCCCACCCCCGACACCCTGTTGGCGGAAACCCTGAAGTCCCGCGAAGGCTGGCACCTGTTCCTCTACCCCTTCGCCGGCCGCCAGGTGCACCTGGGGCTGGGCAGCCTGCTGGCCTCGCGGATGAGCCAACGCCAGCCGCTGACCTTCTCCATCGCCGTCAACGACTACGGCTTCGAGCTGCTCAGCGCCACCGCCGTGGATTGGTCGCAGTGGCTGAACGGCGCGCTGCTGAGCCCCGATCAGCTGCTGGCCGACGTGCTCGCCAGCCTCAATGCCGGGGAGCTGGCGTTGCGGCGCTTCCGCGAGATCGCGCGTATCTCCGGGCTGGTGTTCGGCGGCTACCCCGGCTCGCAGAAGAGCACCCGCCAGGTGCAGGCCTCCAGCGGGCTGTTTTTCGAGGTGTTCAAGCAATACGACGCCGGCAACCTGCTGCTGACCCAAGCCCAGGAAGAAGTGCTGCGCCAGGAGTTGGACGTGCAGCGCCTGGAACAGACACTGGTGCGCATGCAAGGCCAGCGTCTGGACCTGCACGCGCTCAAGCGCGCCACGCCGCTGGGGTTTCCGCTGATGGTGGAGCGCTTCCGCGAAAGCCTCAGCTCCGAGAAGCTGGCGGACCGCATCGCGCGCATGGTCAGCGACCTGGAAACGGCGGCGGGGCCATGAGCGGCCACCACGCCTTCGACTTCCACGGCACCACCTTGTGGCTGCTGCCGGAGAAGGCCATCTACTGGCCCGGGCAACGCGCCCTGCTGATCGCCGACGCGCACTTCGGCAAGGCCGCCGCCTACCGCCGCCTGGGCCAGCCGGTGCCTCATGGCACCACCGCGAGCAACCTGGCGGTGTTGGACCGGCTGTTGGCACGGCATGACTGCCAGCGGCTGATCTTCCTCGGTGACTTCCTCCACGCCCCCGGCTCCCAAGGGCCGGCGACCCTGGCGGCGCTGCAGCAGTGGCGTGATCGGCATGGCGGCTTGGTGGTGACGCTGATTCGCGGCAACCACGACCGCCGCGCCGGCGACCCGCCCGCCTCGCTGGCGTTCGATGTGGTGGCCGAGCCGCTGCCGCTGGGGCCGTTCGCGTTGCAACACGAACCCGAGCCGCACCCGCGCCTGCCGGTGCTGGCCGGCCACGTGCACCCGGTGTACCGCTTGCAGGGCAAAGGGCGGCAAAGCCTGCGCCTGCCGTGTTTCAGCTTCGGGGAAAAGGTCAGCCTGCTACCGGCGTTCGGCGCCTTCACAGGGGGGCATGCGCTGCGTCCCGGCCGGGCCGACCAGCTGTTCGTGGTCGGCGACGGCCAGGTGTGGCCGGTGCGGCGTCAGGCCACAGGCGCAGGTGGGGGTTGATCGGGGATGGTCGGCTCGCCCGGTTCTTCGGGCTGCGGGTAATCGGGGTTGGGGTCGGGGTCCGGTTGGCCCGGTACGCCGCCCGCCTGGTGGGCCATGGGGTTGGCCAGCAAGGTCCAGGCAAGCACGCCAACCTGGTTGGGCTCCAGCCTGGCCAGTTCGGCGCTGATGGTCGGGTCGATTTTCATAGGCACTCCCTGGTCAATGGCCCGCCTCGCGTGACGCGAAACGGAACAGTTCACCTCGATAGAGTGCCTTTTTCCCGACTAATTCCTTGCGCCGGTCGGATTATGTACGCGGCAGGGTCACGCCGCGCTGGCCCTGGTACTTGCCGCCACGGTCCTTGTAGGACACTTCACATTCTTCGTCGGACTCAAGGAACAGCATCTGCGCCACGCCTTCGTTGGCGTAGATTTTCGCCGGCAGCGTGGTGGTGTTGGAGAACTCCAGGGTCACGTGGCCTTCCCACTCCGGTTCCAGCGGGGTGACGTTGACGATGATGCCGCAGCGCGCGTAGGTGCTCTTGCCCAGGCAGATGGTCAGCACGTTGCGCGGGATGCGGAAGTACTCGACGGTGCGGGCCAGGGCGAAGGAGTTCGGCGGGATGATGCAGACGTCGCTTTTCACGTCGACGAAGCTCTTCTCGTCGAAGTTCTTCGGGTCCACGGTGGCCGAGTTGATGTTGGTGAACACCTTGAATTCATCGGCGCAGCGTACGTCGTAGCCGTAGCTGGACACGCCGAAGGAGATCAGCCGGTCGGCGCCTTCACCGCGCATCTGGCGCTCGACGAAAGGCTCGATCATGCCGTGCTCTTGCGCCATGCGGCGAATCCACTTGTCCGATTTGATGCTCATGGCGGGGTGTCCTGAATAGCGAGGTGGTGAAAATGTTGCCCGCATCTTACCGGACCGGGCGCCACGGCTCAAAGCACCGTGGTCATTTGTTCGGACCGCCCGGTCATTTCCTGCCTTGCAGCCCGCGAAAACTGCGACTTTTCGCCACCCGCCGGCACCGTCAGTCATGATTTGTGTTATTCGCGGCGAATGGCATTGGCAGGCCCCGGAAAAAGGGTTAAGGTGGCGTCACTGTGTTGCTTGTGTCACTGAGAATCTCTACCCGATGTTTTACATCTCCATGAATTTTCCTGCTCTTTGCACTCAGTCTCGGCCAGGGCATTTCCTGAACCGCAGTTAACTTTGTCCAAGGAGACTCACCATGTCCAATCGCCAAACCGGTACCGTTAAGTGGTTCAACGATGAAAAAGGCTTCGGCTTCATCACTCCACAATCCGGTGACGACCTGTTCGTTCACTTCAAAGCTATCCAGGCTGACGGCTTCAAAAGCCTGAAAGAAGGCCAGCAGGTTTCTTTCGTCGCTACCCGCGGCCAGAAAGGCATGCAAGCTGAAGAAGTTCAAGTTATCTAACTTGTACTGAACAGTTCAAAAGAACCCCGCTCACGAGCGGGGTTTTTTTATGCCTGCGGTTTACCGTAGCCTGACGGCAGCTACGGGCGGCGTAGTCTGCATCGCGGCCAAGGCCGGCTCCTACCACCGCCGGCGTAGGAGCCGACTTTAGTCGCGATGCAGGCGACGCGGTTTCAAGACAGTTGTTGCTACAGTGACTCAGTCGTCAGAGATGGTAATGCTCGGCATCGCCGGCGCTGCTGCTTCCTGCATCACGATGCGCGCACCCACGTGGCGCGCCAGCTCCTGGTAGACCATGGCGATCTGGCTTTCCGGCTCGGCAATGGCAGTCGGCTTGCCGCTGTCGGCCTGCTCGCGAATCAGCATCGACAACGGCAACGACGCCAGCAGCTCGACACCGTACTGCGCCGCCAGCTTCTCGCCACCGCCCTCGCCGAACAGGTGCTCGGCATGGCCGCAGTTGGAGCAGATGTGCACGGCCATGTTCTCGACCACGCCCAGCACCGGAATGTTGACCTTGCGGAACATCTCCACGCCTTTCTTGGCGTCCAGCAGGGCCAGGTCCTGGGGCGTGGTAACGATGACCGCGCCGGCCACCGGTACTTTCTGCGCCAGGGTCAGCTGGATGTCACCGGTGCCTGGCGGCATGTCGATCACCAGGTAGTCCAGGTCGTCCCAGGCGGTCTGGGTGATCAGCTGCAGCAGGGCGCCGGACACCATGGGGCCGCGCCACACCATGGGGGTGTTGTCGTCGGTGAGGAAGGCCATGGACATCACTTCCACGCCATGGGCCTTGAGCGGCACGAACCATTTCTGGTCCTTGACCTGCGGGCGGGTGCCTTCGGCAATGCCGAACATCACGCCCTGGCTGGGGCCATAGATGTCGGCGTCGAGGATACCCACGCGCGCACCCTCGCGGGCCAGGGCCAGGGCCAGGTTGGCGGCGGTGGTGGACTTGCCCACCCCACCCTTGCCCGAGGCCACGGCGACGATGTTCTTGACGTTGGCCATGCCCGGCACCTGGGCCTGGGCCTTGTGGGCGCCGATCACGCAGTCGATGCGCACGGTGGCGCCGGTCACGCCGTCCAGGCTTTCGACGGCGGTCTGCAGCACTTGGGCGAAGCCGTTCTTGAACAGGCCGGCGGCGTAGCCCAGCTCCAGCACCACGTTGACCTGCCCGCCCTCGATATCGATGGCCCGCACGCACCCGGCGCTGACCGGGTCCTGGTTCAGGTAGGGATCGGTGTACTGGCCAAGTACGGCTTCGACGGCGGCGCGATTGACGGCACCCATGGGTTCTCCCGTTATAAAGACAGAGCAAGACAGACGGCTATCCTAGCGCGTCCGCGCCCGGAAATCTGCGCCAATCCCGTAGCCGCTGCCGCAGGCTGCGCTGGCCGGCAGCCCCACTGCGGATCTTCGGTGCATTCAAGGGCCAGCGCAGCCTTCGGCAGCGGCTACGGGGGTGAAAAAAATGCGCCAGGCCTTTATAGTGGCCGATCTTGTTTTGACTTCTAAGTAGCCGAGCCCCATGTCCGAGCCCCGCAAGATTCTCGTCACCAGCGCCCTGCCCTATGCCAACGGTTCGATCCACCTTGGCCACATGGTCGAGTACATCCAGACCGACATGTGGGTGCGTTTCCAGAAGCACCGCGGCAACCAGTGCACCTACGTCTGCGCCGACGACGCCCACGGCTCGGCCATCATGCTGCGCGCGGAAAAGGAAGGCATCACCCCGGAGCAGCTGATCGCCGGCGTGCAGGTCGAGCACAGCACCGACTTCGCCGACTTCCTGGTGGAGTTCGACAACTTCCACTCCACCCACGCCGAAGAGAACCGCGAGCTGTCCTCGCAGATCTACCTGAAGCTGCGTGACGCCGGACACATCTCCCAGCGCTCGGTGACCCAGTACTTCGACCCGGACAAGCAGATGTTCCTGGCCGACCGCTTCATCAAGGGCACCTGCCCCAAGTGCGCGGCCGAAGACCAGTACGGCGACAACTGCGAGAAATGCGGCGCCACCTACGCGCCCACCGAGCTGAAGAACCCCAAGTCGGCGATCTCCGGCGCCACCCCGGTGCTCAAGGATTCCCAGCACTTCTTCTTCAAGCTGCCCGACTTCCAGGCCATGCTGCAGGAGTGGACCCGCAGCGGCACGCTGCAGGACGCCGTCGCCAACAAGCTGGCCGAGTGGCTGGACAGCGGCCTGCAGGAATGGGACATCTCCCGTGACGCGCCGTACTTCGGCTTCGAGATCCCGGGCGAGCCAGGCAAGTACTTCTACGTGTGGCTGGACGCGCCGATCGGCTACATGGCCAGCTTCAAGAACCTGTGCGCGCGCCGTCCGGACCTGGACTTCGACGCCTACTGGGCCAAGGACTCCACCGCCGAGCTGTACCACTTCATCGGCAAGGACATCATCAACTTCCACGCCCTGTTCTGGCCCGCCATGCTCGAAGGCGCCGGCTACCGCAAGCCAACCGCGGTGAACGTGCACGGCTACCTGACCGTCAACGGCCAGAAAATGTCCAAATCGCGCGGCACCTTCGTCAAGGCGCGCACCTACCTGGACCACCTGTCGCCCGAATACCTGCGCTACTACTACGCCTCCAAGCTGGGCCGTGGCGTCGACGACATGGACCTGAACCTGGAAGACTTCGTGCAGAAGGTCAACTCCGACCTGGTGGGCAAGGTGGTCAACATCGCCAGCCGCTGCGCAGGCTTCATCCACAAGGGCAATGCCGGCGTGCTGGTGGCCGAGAACGCCGCGCCAGAGCTGACCGACGCCTTCCTGGCCGCCGCGCCAAGCATCGCCGAAGCCTACGAGAACCGTGACTTCGCCCGCGCCATGCGCGAGATCATGGCCCTGGCCGACCGCGCCAACGCCTTCATCGCCGACAAGGCGCCGTGGGCCCTGGCCAAGCAGGAAGGCAAGCAGGCCGAAGTGCAGGCCGTGTGCGCCCTGGGCGTGAACCTGTTCCGCCAGCTGGTGATCTTCCTCAAGCCGGTGCTGCCACAACTGGCCGCCGACGCCGAGGCGTTCCTCAACGTCGCGCCGCTGACCTGGGCCGACCACGCCACGCTGCTGGCCAACCACCAGCTGAACCCGTTCCAGGCGCTGATGAGCCGCATCGACCCGGTGAAGGTGCAAGCCATGGTCGACGCCTCCAAGGAAGACCTGGAAGCCGCCCAGGCCTCCAACGCCCCGGCTGGCAACGGCGAGCTGGTCAAGGAGCCCCTGGCCGCGGAAATCGAGTTCGACACCTTTGCTGCCGTGGACCTGCGCGTGGCCCTGATCGTCAAGGCCGAGCACGTGGAGGGCGCCGACAAACTGCTGCGCCTGACCCTGGACATCGGTGACGAGCAGCGCAACGTGTTCTCGGGCATCAAGAGCGCCTACCCGAACCCGGCCGAGCTGGAAGGTCGACTGACCATGATGATCGCCAACCTCAAGCCGCGCAAAATGCGCTTCGGCATGTCCGAAGGCATGGTCATGGCCGCAGGCCCTGGCGGCGAAGAGATCTACCTGCTGAGCCCCGACAGCGGCGCCAAGCCGGGCCAGCGCATCAAGTAACCGCAACCCCGCGTAGCCGCTGCCGCCAGGCTGCGCTGGCCCTGTGCCTCACTGGAGATTTCCGGCGAACCACAGGGCCGGCGCAGCCTCGCGGCAGCGGCTACGTTGCAACTGGCGAAACCAAGCCCATGAGCCTGACCCAACGCATCGACGCCCTGCTGCCCCAGACCCAGTGCGGCAAATGCGGCCATGGCGGCTGCCTGCCCTATGCCCAGGCGATGTCGAGGGGCGACGCGATCAACAAATGCCCGCCCGGTGGCACCGAGACCCTCGCTGCCCTGGCGAACCTGCTGCAGGTGCCGGTCATCGCCCTGGACACCAGCCGCGGCAGCGCACCACCCCAGGTGGCCTACATCCGTGAAGCCGAATGCATCGGCTGCACCAAATGCATCCAGGCCTGCCCGGTGGACGCCATCGTCGGCGCGGCCAAGCTGATGCACACCGTGATCGTCGACGAATGTACCGGCTGCGACCTGTGCGTGGCACCCTGCCCGGTGGACTGCATCGAGTTGCGGCCGTTGCCAGCCAACGCCAGCGTGGCCATCGTCGGCGGCCTGGCGCAGACCGATGGCGAACGCCAGGCCCGCACCCTCAAGCGTGACCGCGCCCGCAGGCGTTTCGAGCAGCGCAACGCGCGGCTGGCCAACCTGGCCGCACGGCGCGAAGCCCAGCGCCCGGCACCCGCCGTACAGGCGCCTGCGCCCACCGCCATCAGCGACCCGATACAAGCGGCCTTGGCGCGGATCAAGGCGCAGCAGGCCGCCACCGCCGACGCCCCGAACCCAGGACACCGTGACCGATGAACAACGTCAAACGCCGGGAAATCTTTCGCCGGCTGCATGAAGACAACCCCGAACCCAAGACCGAACTGGCCTACACCTCGGCCTTCGAGCTGCTGATTGCGGTGATTCTGTCTGCCCAGTCCACGGACGTGGGCGTGAACAAGGCCACCGCCAAGCTCTACCCGGTGGCCAACACCCCGGCGGCCATCCATGCCCTGGGCGTGGACGGCCTGTCCGAGTACATCAAGACCATCGGCCTGTACAATAGCAAGGCACGCAACGTGATCGAAGCCTGCCGCATGCTGGTGGAGCTGCACGGCGGCGAGGTGCCCCAGGACCGCGAGTCCCTGGAAGCGCTGCCCGGCGTGGGCCGCAAGACCGCCAACGTGGTGCTCAACACCGCTTTCCGGCAGCCGACCATGGCGGTGGACACGCACATCTTCCGCGTGGCCAACCGCACCGGCATCGCCCCAGGCAAGAACGTGCTGGAGGTGGAGAAGAACCTGCTCAAGTTCGTGCCCAGGGAATACCTGCTCGACTCCCACCACTGGCTGATCCTGCACGGCCGCTACGTGTGCCAGGCTCGCAAGCCGCGCTGCGGCAGCTGCCGTATCGAGGATTTGTGCGATTACAAGCACAAGACCTCCGACGATTGAAGGCTTATTGAAAAAGCTGATCAGGCGATTGAAAAAATCTTTTTTACGCGCGAAAGATTTACCGATATAAGGTGCGCCAATGGCACTGCAAGCCTGGAGTTGACTTTATGAGCACCGGTAAAGAAGAACTGGATGTGGAAGACGAGTTTGCCCCTGTCGACAACGACGAAGCCGAAGCCCCTGCGGAAACCGCAAAAACCAACCTGAGCAAGCGCCGCACCATCGACAACCTGCTGGAAGAACGTCGCCTGCAGAAGCAGCTGGCCGACTACGACTTCGATCTATAACCCTTTTTCCACCCTGTCCTTTCGCGCGCCGGCCGCGGGCCGGCTCACGCCAGGCCGTTGCGCTGCGCCAGCTCGATCAGGTCCACCAGCGACCGCGCATTGAGCTTGAGCAGCAGGCGGGTCTTGTAGGTGCTGACGGTCTTGTTGCTGAGGAACATGCCGTCGGCGATTTCCTTGTTGCTCTTGCCCCGCGCCAACTGCTGCAACACCATCATCTCGCGGCCCGAGAGGCGCTCGATCATCTGCGATTCGGAGGCGTTGCCCAGGCTGGAGCGCACCGAATGCAGGGCCTGGTTGGGGAAGTAGCTGTAGCCTGACAGCACCGCCTTGATGGCACTGAGCAGCTCGGTCAGCTCCTGCTGCTTGCACACGTAGCCCGCCGCGCCGGTCTGCATGCAACGCATGGAAAAATGCCCGGGCATCTGCGAGGTCAGCACCAGCACCTTGGTGGCACGGCGCTCGCTGCTCAGGCGCGCCATCACCTCCAGGCCATCGAGCTTGGGAATGCAGATGTCGAGTATGACGAGGTCCGGTTGGTACTCACGGGCCATTTGCAAGGCATCCACGCCATTGTTGGTTTCGCCGACCACTTCGTAGCAGTGGCGCTCCATCAGCATGCGCAACGCCAGGCGAACTACAGGGTGATCATCCACGATCAGCACTTTATTCATGGGAAAATCCAATTTTCGCTGTTCGAATTTTTAGAGCCCGCACAATAGCCTAGTCGTCCGGCACTTTGCATTGCGTCACTGCCAGCTACCTAACAGCAAAGACAAGACCTACAACCGAGAGAGACTATTCCTACAGAAAACCTCACTCCTTGAAGTTCTCTCCAGATTTTTCCGACAATTGGTAGCCCTACATTGAAAAATATCTGACACCAAGAAGCATTGCACATCGGATTATGAGCAGCAATTGAGTATTTGCTTACAAGCCATTCATTCTGTGTCGGACAGCCAGACGGGCACATTATCCGACCTGTGGATAACGTCGTACGGGTGGCAGATACCGCTCACTGCCGTTGTCTCTCTTTATATCGAACTGTAAATAACCTTACACCTGTCACTTCCTGCAGCCCCTCATACAGGCCGGGCCCGGCGGGGCATCCAGCGGGAAAGCCGTTCCCGCCCCGACGGAAATGACAGTTGAATAAATCGATATATTCGCAACATGCGCAAATAAAATAACTATACATAGCCGGCCGACCACCGCAGAAACTCTAGAATTCCAACGACAGATACGGTCCGGTAACAGGCCGTGCCAAGGAGTTTCCATGTCCAGCCCGCCGCCCCATACAAAGAACCCCCTGACAATCATTGCCATATTTGCCGCCATAGTCGAAGCGTCAGCCCTGGCCTCGCTGCCCTTTCTAAAGGACGACAGCCAGGACCTGTATACCTGGTTCCTTATCGGCTTCCCGCCGTTCCTGACACTGTTATTCTTTGTAACATTGAATTTCAACTACAAGGTGCTTTATTCCCCTTCCGACTTCAGCAATGAACAGGACTTCCTGGATATTGCCAAAGGCCAGCCGGCACCCGCCCAGGCTGGCAACGCCAACACGCCTCCCCCGCCGCTGCCGCCACCTTCGGCCACCCCGGCCCAACCGCTGCCCGTTGCCGATGTGCCGGTGTTGCGCCAGCGCCGCGGCGAGGAGTTCCGGGCCCTGTACATCCTCGACTACAGCCATTTCGCCAACGAGCAGGACCTGGACGCCATGATCACCGAGATCCTGCGCCCCAAGGCGCCTGCGGAGCGCCACCTGATCATGCTGTACCGGCTGTCGCAGCTGCGCAGCCCGGTGAGCGTGCTGCTGGGGCACCTGCTGGGCAAGGCCTTCGAGCACAACGCCGAATGTACCATCAGCGCATACGACCTGGATGAAGCCGCGCTCACCACGCTGACCCGCCGCCAGGGCGGCCTGCCGGCCCGGCAAGCAGTGCCGCCGGCATGAAAGCGGCCGCCCACAAACGCGAAAGCCCCGGCCAGGGCCGGGGCTTTCGTGTGCAACCAGGGGGCAATCAGAACAACTTGCGACCCTTGTTGGCAGCGATGCGCATGCGCAGGGCGTTGAGCTTGATGAAGCCCGCCGCGTCGGCCTGATTGTACGCGCCGCCATCTTCCTCGAAGGTAGCGATGTTGGCGTCGAACAGCGAGTCGTCGGACTTGCGGCCGGTGACGATGACGTTGCCCTTGTACAGCTTCAGGCGTACCACGCCGTTCACGTTGACCTGGGAGGCGTCGATCATCTGTTGCAGCATCAGGCGCTCAGGGCTCCACCAGTAGCCGGTGTAGATCAGGCTGGCGTACTTGGCCATCAGCTCGTCTTTCAGGTGAGCGACTTCGCGGTCCAGGGTGATGGACTCGATGGCACGGTGGGCGCGCAGCATGATGGTGCCGCCGGGGGTTTCGTAGCAGCCACGGGACTTCATGCCCACGTAACGGTTCTCGACGATGTCCAGACGGCCGATGCCGTGGGCGCCGCCGATCTTGTTCAGGGTCGCCAGCACGGTGGCCGGGGTCATCTCGACGCCGTCCAGCGCGACGATGTCACCGTTGCGGTAGGTCAGTTCCAGGTACTGGGCGGTGTCTGGAGCGTTCTCTGGCGAGACGGTCCAGCGCCACATGTCTTCCTCGTGCTCGGTCCAGGTGTCTTCCAGCACGCCGCCTTCATAGGAGATGTGCAGCAGGTTGGCGTCCATCGAGTACGGGGACTTCTTCTTGCCGTGACGCTCGATCGGGATCGCGTGCTTCTCGGCGTAGTCCATCAGCTTCTCGCGCGACAGCAGGTCCCATTCACGCCAAGGGGCGATCACTTTCACGCCTGGCTTGAGGGCGTAGGCGCCCAGCTCGAAACGCACCTGGTCGTTGCCCTTGCCGGTAGCGCCGTGGGAAATGGCGTCGGCGCCAGTTTCGTTGGCGATCTCGATCAGGCGCTTGGCGATCAGCGGACGGGCGATGGAGGTACCCAGCAGGTACTCGCCTTCATAGACGGTGTTGGCGCGGAACATCGGGAACACGAAGTCACGCACGAATTCTTCGCGCAGGTCGTCGATGTAGATCTCTTTCACGCCCATGGCTTGCGCCTTGGCACGTGCAGGCTCTACTTCTTCGCCCTGACCCAGGTCAGCGGTGAAGGTCACCACTTCGCAGTTATAAGTGTCCTGCAGCCACTTGAGGATCACCGAAGTGTCCAGGCCGCCGGAATACGCCAGAACGACCTTGTTTACGTCCGCCATGCCATCACTCCACGGGGTTGTACGGAAAGCCGATTAGTCTACCGTTCAAACCCGCAGAATTACAGAGGCGCGACAGCAAATGACGATGAAGCGACAATAACTTTCGCTTCGGCGACCCTGTAGCCGCTGCCGAAAGGCTGCGCTGGCCCTTTCATACACTGGAACTTTCCGGCGAGGCAGAGGGCCAGCGCAGCCTGCCGGCAGCGGCTACAGTTGCGCGGGAGGCTTGGGTTGCGCCGGGCCTGGCTGCGCAGGCGCCTGCTGCACGGCCTCGGGCGGCACCGCTGGCTTGTCCGCCGCGGCCACCCGCGACAGCTGGATGTTCACCCGGCGGTTGAGCGCCCGGTTGGCGGCATTGGTGTTCGGCGCCACCGGGAACTGCTCGCCATGGAAGCGCATGACGATGTCGGACTCCGGCACGCCGGCGGCCTTGAGGTAATCCATCACGGCCAGGGCGCGGCGGCGCGACACGTCGCGGTTGGTCAGGCGGTTGCCGCTGTTGTCGGAGTGGCCGTCCAATTCCACATGGTTCACCGTCGGGTCGGCCTTCATGTAGGCCAGGATGGTGTCCAGGCGCCGCTTGGCGGCGGCGTCCAGGTCATTGCCGCCGCCGGGGAAGCCCACCTGGGTGCGGCTGACCTGGTCGAAGTTCATCGGCAGCAGCTTGGTGGTGCAGGCCTGGAAGTCGCTATAGCCCTGGCTGAATTTCACCGGCAGCACGCGCACTTCGGTGGGCCGCCCGGTGGTGCCGGAGAAGGTGCGGATGACGGTGCTGCGGCCTTCGATGAGACCGCCGATCAGGCGGCTGGCCTGGCCCTGGGAGCTGCTGAACAGCGTCGCGCCGTCGCCCATGCGCACCGCCCCCAGGTTGATGTCGCCACGCCCTGGCTGCCACGGCGCGGCGGCGGCCAACAGGGTCGCCGAGCCACGGCCGAGCAGGCGGCTGCTGGACTTGAGGCTGAACACGGCGCCCTCGCCCGCGCGCTGGACGAACTCACCCGAGCCGAAGTCGGTGATAGGCTGGACAAGACGGCATTCGAACTGGTCGCCCTCGACCTTCCACTCGACGTTCTCCAGGCGGGTCTGGAAAGTGATAGCCATGGCGGGCAGGCTGGCGAAGATACTGAACAGGGCTAGATAACGCTGGCGCACGGGAGGCTCCACAGATTTGTACCACATACCCCCGGGCTATCGGACGTCATCGGCAAAACTTGATAGCGAGTGCCTGCCGAGGCCATTTGCGGTAGCATTCCCCCGAGTTCGAACCGCCTGGAACCCCCCCAATGTCCGACCGCCTGACCCTCCTGCGTCCCGATGACTGGCACATCCATCTTCGCGATGGCGCCGTGCTGCCCCACACCGTCGGCGACGTCGCGCGCACCTTTGGCCGCGCGATCATCATGCCCAACCTGGTCCCACCCGTGCGCAACGCCCAGGAAGCCGACGCCTATCGTCAGCGCATCCTGGCCGCACGCCCGGCCGGCAGCCAGTTCCAGCCGTTGATGGTGCTCTACCTCACTGACCTGACCACCCCCGACGAGATCCGCGCCGCCAAGGCCAGCGGCTTCGTGCACGCCGCCAAGCTGTACCCGGCCGGCGCCACCACCAACTCCGACTCGGGCGTGACCAGCGTCGACAAGATCTTCCCGGTGCTCGAAGCCATGGCCGAAGTGGGCATGCTGCTGCTGGTGCACGGTGAAGTGACCCGTGGCGAAGTCGACGTGTTCGACCGCGAGAAGCAATTCATCGACGAGCACATGCGCCGCGTCGTGGAACGCTTCCCGACCCTGAAAGTGGTGTTCGAACACATCACCACCGGCGATGCCGTGCAGTTCGTCAACGAGGCCTCGGCCAACGTGGCGGCCACCATCACCGCGCACCACCTGCTGTACAACCGCAACCACATGCTGGTGGGCGGCATTCGCCCGCACTTCTACTGCCTGCCGATCCTCAAGCGCAACACCCACCAGGTGGCGCTGCTGGACGCGGCCACCAGTGGCAGCCCGAAATTCTTCCTGGGCACCGACTCGGCGCCCCACGCCCAGCACGCCAAGGAATCGGCCTGCGGCTGCGCCGGCTGCTACACCGCCTATGCGGCGATCGAGCTGTACGCCGAGGCCTTCGAGCAGCGCAACGCGCTGGACAAGCTGGAAGGCTTCGCCAGCCTGTTCGGCCCGGCCTTCTACGGCCTGCCGGTGAACACCGACACCATCACCCTGGTCCGCGAAGAGTGGACTGCCCCGGCCAGCCTGCCGTTCGGCGAGCTATCCGTCATCCCGCTGCGCGCCGGTGAAAAACTGCGCTGGCGCCTGCTGGAGCAAAACGCGTGAGTGAAGACCAATTCGACGAAGACCTGGACAGCGGCAGCAGCGCGTCGCGCCACCCCATGGCGGCGCGTTTCCGCGGCTACCTGCCAGTCGTGGTCGATGTCGAGACCGGCGGCTTCAACAGCGCCACTGACGCCCTGCTGGAGATCGCCGCGACCATCATCGGCATGGACGAGATGGGCTTCCTGTACCCCGAGCACACCCTGTTCTTCCGGGTGGAGCCGTTCGAGGGCGCCAACATCGAGGCCGCCGCACTGGAGTTCACCGGCATCAAGCTGGACCACCCACTGCGCATGGCGGTCAGCGAGGAGTCGGCGCTGACGGAAATCTTCCGCAGCATCCGCAAGTCGCTGAAGTCCAACGGCTGCAAGCGCGCGGTGCTGGTTGGCCACAACGCCAGCTTCGACCTGGGGTTCCTGAACGCCGCCGTGGCGCGCAACGACCTCAAGCGCAACCCGTTCCACCCCTTCTCCAGCTTCGACACCGCCACCCTGGCGGGCCTGGCCTACGGCCAGACCGTGCTGGCCAAGGCGTGCCAGGCCGCCGACATCGACTTCGATGGCCGCGAGGCCCACTCGGCACGCTACGACACCGAGAAGACCGCCGAGCTGTTCTGCGGCATCGTCAACCGCTGGAAGGAAATGGGCGGCTGGGAAGATTTCGATCATTGATCGGCACTTGCCTCCTTGCAAACGGCGCCTTCGGGCGCCGTTTGCGTATGGGACACGACCGCTCATCGACCCTCACGCCTTATAGAGCGAAGTTGTTTTGACAAGCATTCTCATTACGATTAGTCTCACCGCATCAAGACGACACAGCGACGGTGTGTACCCCTATGTATGTTTGCCTCTGCCAAGGTGTGACCGACGGTCAGATCCGTGACGCGATCTATGAAGGATGCTGCAGCTACAAGGACGTCCGCCAGACCCTGGGCGTGGCCTCGCAATGTGGCAAATGTGCGTGCCTGGCCAAGCAGGTGGTGCGTGAAACCCTCACCGAACTGCAAGCCACCCAGGCCGCCCTGCCCTACCCGGTAGAATTTACCGCCGCCTGATTCGCCGAATTCAAAGGAACCGGACCCAGTGTCCGGTTTTTTTATGCCTGCAATTCAAGTAGTTACGCGCTGGATGCAGAACTCAAACATTCTTATTCCGATTAATTTTTATATATTATTCAATAACTTAGGTTTGACAGCCGAAGTTGTCGGGCTCAAACTTCCTGAATTGGCACACTTCAACCAGGACAGGACCCCACCATGAAAGGCGATATCAGCGTCATCCAGCATCTCAACAAGATCCTCGGGAACGAGCTCATCGCCATCAACCAATACTTCCTGCATGCGCGCATGTACGAAGACTGGGGCCTGAACAAGCTGGGCAAGTTCGAGTACAAAGAGTCCATCCAGGCCATGAAGGACGCTGACAAGCTGATCAAGCGCATCCTGTTCCTGGAAGGCATCCCCAACCTGCAGGAACTGGGCAAGATCCTGATCGGCGAGCACACCCGCGAAATGCTGGAATGCGACCTGAAGATCGAGCGCAAGGCCCACGGCGACATCAAGGCCGCCATCGCCCACTGCGAAACCTCCGGCGACTACGGCAGCCGCGAAATGCTGGAAGACATCCTCGAAGACCAGGAAGAGCACATCGACTGGCTGGAGACCCAGCTGGGCCTGATCGACAAGGTCAGCCTGGAGAACTACCTGCAGTCGGGCATGGGCGACGACGAATAACGTCCCTCCTCCCCCCAAGAGCCCCGCCTTCGCGGGGCTTTTTTTGTTCCATAAAACAATATGAAGATACTTTCATGAACCCCATGCAGGGTGCGACAAACCGCCGCAGGCCGTCTGGGCCGGGGCTTTCGGCCATTCGCGCAGTTCCTGCAAAAAACCCTTGCAGAAATCGAGTGTTTACTTAGGAAGCTAACAAATTCTATAAAAGAGTCATGCAGAGCCTTGCTGCATAACTTGAGAAATTGGAGCTTTCAAATGACTGTAAAAGTAACCGAACGCGACGATTCACATATGTCTCACGAAGGCGTGGCCGCTGGCATCCGCATCTGGGACGTATACCAACAAGACCTGCTGGTCGGCATGTTCCACAACGAGAACGACGCCCACAGCTATAAGGCCGAACTGGAAAACCTGGAAGCGCAACGCACCCAGCAGTAAGTCACCTTTCCAACTTTACTGCCTTCAATAAAAAACCCCGCCTCGGCGGGGTTTTGTTTAACGGGCGTGGCTTACCACATCAGGTCATCCGGGATGACGTAGGCGGCATACGGGTCATCCGCGTCCGGCTCTTCGGTCACCACGTTCAACAGCACGATACGCTCCGGTGCGCGCTCCTGGATCTTCAGGGCCGCCTCGCGCGGGATCACTTCGTAACCGCCGGCGTGGTGCACGATGGCCAGGGAGCCTGAGCTCAGCTTGGCGCGCATCAGGGTGTTGACCGACAGGCGCTTGACCTTCTTGTCGTCGACGAAGTTGTAGTAGTCCTCGGTGTTCAGCTTGGGCAGGCGCGACACCTCGATCAGCTGCTTGACCTGGGCGGCACGGGCCTTCTGCTCGGCCTTTTCCTGCTGCTGGCGGTTCAGCTCCTGGTCACGCTTGACCTTCTCGGCCATGGCTTCCTTGGCCAGGCGCTGCTGGGTGTCGTCGACTTCGACCTGGCCCTTCTGCTCCAGGCGTTTCTGTTTCTGCTGGGTCTTGCTGGCTTGCTTGACCTGTTTCTGGTTGACCAGACCGGCTTTCAGCAATTGGTCACGAAGAGAGATGCTCATGTACGGGCTCACTTATGCAACGGGCTCAGCCACAGCTGGGCAGGTTCTTTTCCTGACGTTTGGCCTCGCCCCACAGGGCGTCCAATTCTTCCAGGGTGCAATCTTCAATGGGACGGTGGGTGTCGCGCAATGCCTGTTCGATAAAACGGAAGCGCCGCTCGAATTTGCCGTTGGCGCCACGCAGGGCGTTTTCCGGGTCGACCTTGAGGTGCCGCGCCAGGTTGACCACGCTGAACAGCAGGTCACCAACCTCCTCGGCCACCGCGGCCTGGTCGTCGCCGGCCATGGCCTCCAGCACCTCGTCCAGTTCTTCGCGCACCTTGTCCAGCACCGGCAACGCTTCGGGCCAGTCGAAGCCGACACCGGCGGCGCGCTTCTGCAGCTTGGCCGAACGGGCCAGGGCCGGCAAGGCGTGGGGCACATCGTCGAGCAGGGATAGCTGCTCAGGGGCCGTGGCCTTCTCGGCGCGCTCCTGGGCCTTGATCTCCTCCCAGCGGTGCTTGACCTGCTCCTCGCTCAGGCGCGGGGTGTCCAGGGGCGCGTAGAGGTCACCGGTGGGGAACACGTGAGGGTGGCGACGGATCAGCTTGCGGGTGATGCTGTCGACCACGCCGTCGAACTCGAAGCGCCCTTCCTCGCGGGCCAGCTGGCTGTAATACACCACCTGGAACAGCAGGTCGCCGAGTTCGCCCTGCAGGTGTTCGAAATCGCTGCGCTCGATGGCGTCGGCGACCTCGTAGGCCTCCTCCAGGGTGTAGGGCACGATGGTGGCATAGGTCTGCTTGATGTCCCATGGGCAGCCGTGTTGCGGGTCGCGCAGGCGGGCCATGAGGTGTAGCAGGTCTTGGAGGCTATACATCGGATTGTCCTGTTCCGTAGCAGCTGCCGAAGGCTGCGTCCGCGGCGCCGCAGATAGCTGCGCGGCGCCGCGGACGCGGCCTTGCGGCCGCTGCTACGGGTTTCATGGGGTACGGTTGCGGCGGGTCTCGATGATGTTCGGCAACTGCGAGATACGCCCCAGCAGGCGCCCCAGGGCGTCCAGGCCGGGGATCTCGATGGTCAGCGACATCAGCGCGGTGTTGTCTTCCTTGTTCGAGCGGGTGTTCACCGCCAGCACGTTGATACGCTCGTTGAGCAGCACCTGGGAGACGTCACGCAGCAGGCCGGAACGGTCGTACGCGCGGATGATGATGTCCACCGGGTAGGTGAGCACCGGCACCGGGCCCCAGCTGACCTGGATGATGCGCTCCGGCTCGCGGCCGGCCAGTTGCAGCACCGAGGCGCAGTCCTGGCGGTGAATACTCACGCCGCGGCCCTGGGTGATGTAGCCGACGATGGCGTCGCCCGGCAGCGGCTGGCAGCAGCCGGCCATCTGCGTCATCAGGTTGCCCACGCCCTGAATCTGGATGTCGCCGCGCTTGCCCGGCTTGTAACCGGTGCTGGACTTGCGCGGTATCAGTTCCAGCTGCTCGTTGCCGCGCTCCGGCTCCACCAGCTGCTGGGCCGAATTGACCAGGTGCGCCAGGCGCAGGTCGCCGGCACCCAGGGCGGCGAACATGTCCTCGGCGGTCTTGTGGTTGGCTTTCTCGGCCAACTGCTCGAAGTCCACCTGGGGCAGGCCCAGGCGGCTGAGTTCGCGCTCCAGCAGGGTCTTGCCGGCCGCCACGTTCTGGTCGCGGGCCTGCAGCTTGAACCAGTGGACGATCTTCGCCCGGGCGCGCGACGTGGTCACGTAGCCCAGGTTGGAGTTCAGCCAGTCGCGGCTCGGCGTGCCGTGCTTGCTGGTGATGATCTCCACCTGCTCGCCGGTCTGCAGGCTGTAGTTGAGCGGCACGATGCGCCCGTTGATCTTGGCGCCACGGCAGTTGTGGCCGATCTCGGTGTGCACCCGGTAGGCGAAGTCCAGCGGCGTGGCGCCCTTGGGCAGGTCGATGGCGTGGCCGTCGGGAGTAAACACGTAGACGCGGTCGGGCTCGATGTCCACGCGCAGCTGTTCGGCCAGGCCGCCGATGTCACCCAGTTCCTCGTGCCATTCCAGCACCTGGCGCAGCCACGAGATCTTTTCCTCGTAGTGGTTGGAGCCGGACTTGACGTCGGTGCCCTTGTAGCGCCAGTGCGCGCATACGCCCAGCTCGGCTTCCTCGTGCATGGCGTGGGTGCGGATCTGCACCTCCAGCACCTTGCCCTCGGGGCCGATCACGGCGGTGTGCAGCGAGCGGTAGCCGTTCTCCTTGGGGTTGGCGATGTAGTCGTCGAACTCCTTGGGAATGTGCCGCCACAGGGTGTGGACGATGCCCAGCGCGGTGTAGCAGTCGCGCATTTCCGGCACCAGCACGCGCACCGCGCGCACGTCGTAGATCTGGCTGAACTCCAGGCCCTTGCGCTGCATTTTGCGCCAGATGGAGTAGATGTGCTTGGCGCGGCCGCTGATGTCGGCCTTGACGCCGGTGGCCAGCAGCTCGTTCTGCAGCTGGGTCATCACGTCGCTGATGAAGCGCTCGCGGTCCAGCCGCCGTTCGTGCAGCAGCTTGGCGATCTGCTTGTACTGGTCGGGCTCCAGGTAGCGGAAGGACAAGTCCTCCAGCTCCCACTTGATGTGGCCGATGCCCAGGCGGTGGGCCAGCGGCGCGTAGATGTCGAACACCTCGCGGGCCACGCGGTTGCGCTTCTCCTCGTCGGCGTTCTTCACCGCGCGGATGGCGCAGGTACGCTCGGCCAGCTTGATCAGCGCCACGCGCACGTCGTCGACCATGGCGACGAGCATCTTGCGCAGGTTTTCCACCTGGCCCTGGCTGCCCAGCACCAGCGACTGGCGCGGGCTGAGGCTGGCGCTGATGGCGGCCATGCGCAGCACGCCGTCGATCAGCTTGGTGACCACGGCGCCGAAGCGCTCGCCCACCTCGGCCAGGGTCACCCGGCCTTCACGCACGGCGCGGTAGATGACCGCGGCCACCAGGGTGTCCTGGTCCAGCTTGAGGTCGGCGAGGATTTCGGCTATTTCCAGGCCGGCCTGGAAACACGACGTGCCGTCGGCCCAGGAATGCTTGGCCATGTTGCCTTGCTGCTCGGCCTGCAGGGCGAACTCGCACGCCGCCTTCAGGGCCTCACGGTCCAGTGCCAGGTCGACACTGACAATGTGGTCCAGCCATGCATCGAGATTGATACTGCCGTCAGTGTTGATCGGCTGGTGTGCTCTCACCTGTACCATCTTGTTTACCTTCCCTATGACACGTTGCTAACGCATCAACAGATCGCTGGCTTTGACCTTCGCTGGGCCGGCGAAGGACTTGCTTTCAAGCACCAGTCGGATTAGACGGACCGTCCTGGTCCGCTTCAAATAACGCCATCGCCTCGACATGCGCTGTCTGGGGGAACATGTCGAGGATTGCGGCACGTTTTAACCGGTAGCCCTGCTTGATCAATTCGACCGCGTCGCGAGCCAAAGTTGCCGGGTTGCAGGACACATACACCAATCGCTTGGCACCCAATGCCGGCAGGTTCCTGACCACCTCGAACGCACCGTCGCGCGGTGGGTCCAAGAGTACCGCAGAAAAGCCCCCGGCGGCCCAGTCGGCGCCAGCCAGCGGCTGGGACAGATCGGCCTGAAAAACCTTCACGTTATCCAGCTTGTTGCTCAGGGCGTTGGCCTGCGCGCGGTCCACCATGGCCTGCACACCTTCCACCGCCACTACCTCGGCCACCCGTGTGGCCAGCGGCAGGGCGAAGTTGCCCAAACCACAGAATAGATCCAGCACGCGCTCCTGGGGTTGCGGCTCGAGCCAGGCCAGGGCCTGTTCGATCATCGCGGTATTGACCCCTTCGTTCACCTGCACGAAATCGCCCGGGCGGTACGCCAGGGTCAGGTCCCACGGCCCCAGGGCAAAGCCCAGCGTGGCGTTGGCATCCACCGGTTGCGGCGCGCCTTCGCCTTGCAGCCACAGCTGCGCGCCGTGCTGGGCACAGAACGCCAGCAGGGCTTGCAGGTCGGCGTCGGGCAACGCTGCGGTATGACGCACCAGCACGCACAGCGCGGTGCCGGCGAACAGTTCCACATGGCCGATGGCCTGGGGTTTGTTCAAGCCGGCCAGGGCCGCGGGCAGGCCGCTCATGATCGGTTGCAAGGGCTGTACCAGCACCGGGCATTCGTCGATGGCGACGATGTCCTGGCTGGCAGCGGCGCGGAAGCCGACGTCGAGCTTGCGCGCCTTGATGTCCCAGCGCACAGCCACGCGGGCGCGGCGGCGGTAGGCGAATTCAGGCCCGGTGAGGGGCGCGTCCCACTGCAGCGGGGCGATATTGCCCGCACGCTGCAGGTGCTCGGCGAGCATGCGCTGTTTCAGCGCCAGCTGCTCTTCACGGGGCACGTGCTGCACGCTGCAACCGCCGCAGCGGTCGGCATGCTTGCAGGATGCGGGGCGGCGCATGGCGCTGGCCTTGAGCACCTTTTCGGTGCGTGCTTCCACCACCTTGCCGTGGGCGTTGAGCACCCGGGCTTCCACCTGCTCGCCCGCCAGGGCGCCCAGCACGAACCAGGTGCGGCCTTCGAGGAAGGCGATGCCGCGGCCATCGTTGCTCAGGCGCTCGATGTCCAGGCGCTGTTTCTTGCCGGTAGGGACCTGCACGGCGCGCTGCCCGCCCGTGGGCTGGAAGCGCAGGCCGACGTTCTTCTTAGCCATCAGTTGGTCGCATCGAAAATGCCGCTGGACAGGTAGCGGTCGCCGCGGTCGCAGATGATCGCGACGATGGTGGCGTTTTCCACTTCCCGGGACAGGCGCAGCATGGCCGCGACGGCACCGCCCGAGGACACGCCGCAGAAGATGCCTTCCTCGCGCGCCAGGCGGCGGGTGACGTCCTCGGCTTCGGCCTGGGCCATGTCGACGATACGGTCGACGCGGTCGGCCTGGTAGATTTTCGGCAGGTACTCGGTGGGCCAGCGGCGGATGCCGGGAATGGCCGAACCTTCCATCGGCTGCAGGCCGACGATCTGCACGTTGGGGTTCTGCTCCTTGAGGTAGCGCGAAGTGCCCATGATGGTGCCGGTGGTGCCCATGGAGCTGACGAAATGGGTGATGGTGCCGTTGGTCTGCCGCCAGATCTCCGGGCCGGTGCTCACGTAGTGGGCCTCGGGGTTGTCACCGTTGGCGAACTGGTCCAGCACCTTGCCGCGGCCTTCGGCCTGCATGCGCTCGGCCAGGTCGCGGGCGCCTTCCATGCCCTGCTCACGGGTCACCAGGATCAACTCGGCGCCGTAGGCGGTCATGGCCGCCTTGCGTTCGGCAGTGGAGTTGTCGGGCATGATCAGGATCATCTTGTAGCCCTTGATCGCTGCCGCCATGGCCAGGGCGATGCCGGTGTTGCCGGAGGTGGCCTCGATCAGGGTGTCACCGGGCTGGATCTGGCCACGCGCTTCGGCACGGCTGATCATCGACAGCGCCGGGCGGTCTTTCACCGAACCTGCCGGGTTGTTGCCTTCGAGCTTGAGCAAGAGAATGTTGCTGGTCTCGCCGGCCAGGCGCTGCAAGCGCACCAGCGGCGTGTTGCCGACGCAATCGGCGATGGTTGGGTACTGCAGGGTCATGGCGTCTTCGCAATCCGGACTGCGGGGGCGCCTATCATACCGGCAAACGCCCCAAGGCCATATCACGCAAAGTGCGCGACTTATTCCATTGAACTATAAGCAGCCGGCACGCGCAGGTTCAGGCGCAGGCCCACGCCGGTGTTTTGCGCCCACATTGCCCCACCCTGGCGGGCCAGGGCATTGCGCGCGATGCTCAGCCCGAGGCCGAAGCCACCGTCGCCGGGGCGCGAGCCGTCCAGCCGAATGAAGGGGTGGAAGATGCGCTCCAGGTCACGCTCGGCCACGCCGCCGCCCTGGTCGTCCAGCCACAGCAACCATTGGTCGCCTTCGCGGCGGCCGTGCAGGCTGACCACGCCGCGCGGCGGCGAATGGCGGATGGCGTTGCGCAGGATGTTCTCCAGCGCCTGGGCCAGGGCGTTGAGGTTGCCCTGCACCCAGCAGTCGGCGCTCACCGCGCAGTGCAGCTGGCTGCTGGGCCAGCCGCTCTCGTAGCAGGCGTTCTCGGCCAGCATGTCCCACAGCGCCTGCACCTGGATGGGTTCCAGGGCCGGGGCGTTGCGCTCGGTGTCCAGCCAGGCCAGTTGCAGGGTGTCGTCCACCAGCCGCTGCATGCCCTGCACCTCGCGCTGCACCCGGTCGCGCAGGCGCGCGCAGTCCTGCTCGCTGTCGCCGGCCACCCGCAAGCGGCTCAGGGGCGTGCGCAGTTCATGGGACAGGTCGCGCAGCAGCTGGCGTTGCAGGGCCACGGTGCTTTGCAGGCGTTCGGCCATGTGGTCGAAGGCGCGGCCCAGCTCACCCAGCTCATCGGCGCGGCTGGTGGCCTGGGCGTTCAGGCGCCCTTGCAGCGGGTCGGCGCGCCAGGCGTTGGCCTGTTCGCGCAGGCGGTTCAACGGCGCGATCAACAGGCGGTACAGGCCCACGCACAATAGAAAGGTGAACACCCCGGGAATGATGCCGGTGATGGTCAGGTGCCACAGCAGCGCATAGCGGCCGGGCATCAGCCGCTCGGGCAGCTCGATCACCAGGCTGCCGGCGCGGGGGTTGCCGGGGAACGGCACGCGCAGCCACGGCAGGCCCATGCTGCGCCGGCTCACGGGCCAGTCCAGGCCGCGCAGGAAGGTCATGCGCTGGGCCTGGGCGTCGGTCAGGGGCTGGCTGCCCAGCGGCTGCAGGTCGTGGCCGATCACGCCCATCCAGCCCTTCTCACGGCGGGCCATGGTCGCCAGCCAGGCATCCACCCCAGCGCTGCCGCCCTGCTGCCAGGCCCGCTCGGCGTCTTCGGCGTAGTCGGCCAGCAGCGCCTTGGCGTCGCGGGAGAGGAAGGCGTTCTGGGTCTCCATGTAGCGCCCCCACGACCAGCTCAGCCAGATCATCAGCAGGCAGAAGGCGACCAGCAGCACCACCAGTTTCCAGAACAGCGACTGACGCCCCGGCACCTCAGACGTCCTCGTTGGCGGTGAACACGTAGCCCTTGCCCCACACCGTGCGCACCTGGCGCGCCAGGTAGCCCACGGCCTTGAGCTTGCGACGGATCTGGCTGATGTGCATGTCCAGGCTGCGGTCGTGCTGGGCGTAGCCGCGCTGCAGCACGTGCTGGTAGAGGAAGGCCTTGGTCAGCACCTCGTCGGCGCTGCGGTTGAGCGTGTCCAGCAGGCGGAATTCGCTGCGGGTGAGGCCGGCGGCCTTGCTTGCGAACGTCACGTCGAACAGCGTGTCGTGGAAGTGCAGGCCGTCGCCCTCGCTGCGCTGCAGCGGTGCCTGGCTACGCCGCCGTTCCAGCGCCACGCGGCGCAGGATGGCTTCCACCCGCGCCTGCAACTCGTCGACGCTGAACGGCTTGGGCAGGTAGTCGTCGGCGCCCCGGCGGAAGCCGGTGATGCGGTCAGCCTCGGCGCCCAGCGCCGACATCAGGATCACCGGCGTGGCCGAGTGCTCGCGCAGGTGCTGCAGCACGTCCAGGCCGTTCATGCCGGGCAGCAGGATGTCCATCAGCACCACGTCGAAGCCTTCGCCGCGGGCCAGGGCCAGGCCGTCGCTGCCGTTCTGGCACCAGGTCACCTGGAACCCGCAGCGGCCCAACTCCTCGTGCACGTAGGCGCCCAGCACCGGGTCGTCTTCGATGGCGAGGATGTGGCCGACACAACTGATTGCAGGATTCATTGGCATCTAGAAGTGATTATCAATAACTAATTATCATTGATCCCACTGCTAGCAGGCAACCGCTCGTCGTCCAACCAGCGTTCAGAGAGGCGCGGCGTGTTCCAGCAAGGCGTCCAGCACCAGCTTGATCTGTTGGGCCGGGTCCTCGTGGCCCTGCAGCACCAACCCCTCGGACAAGGCGGTGAACAGCATGGCGAGGACGCTGCGCTCCATGGGTGCGTGCTTGCCGTGGTGGTTGAAGATCATCTCGATCAGCCTGCCCAGTGCTTCACTGTTTTGCTGGTGCAGGTCGTGGTAATGGCGCGCAAAAGACTCGTCACGGGCAGCGATCAGTTGCAGTTCCACGTCCAGGATCACGCACGCCTTGTTGTTCTTCAGGTTATCGATATAGACAACCAGCCCCTGGCTAAGCTCGGCGGCCGAGGCGCCCGAATTCAGCGCAGCGGCCAGACGGTCGATCTCCACGCCCTTGAAACGCTGGGTCAGCGCCACCAGCAAATCGGCCTTGCTGGCGAAGTTGGAAAAGAAGGCACCTTTGGAAAAGCCAGCCGTTTCTGCGATGTCGCTGACGCTGGCCGCATGATAGCCCTTGCTCACCATGAGTTCGGTAGCAGCCTCGAAGAGTTTCTCGCGGGTATATTGCTGTTTTTCTTCTCGACCCATTCTAGTTTTTATCAACACTTGAAACTCCAGACCTTAACGCTGAAAGGATGCATAGTTGGCCAGGCATCCCAAACCCACAACAACAAGCAAGTTACATTTTATTTCAACACTCATGATAACCCATCACTCCGAGGTTGGGGATGTACCGCCCGAAAAAGCGTTCGGTAGATGATTCCAAAATAATGGCCAAGTCACCTTATGCGAACCCTCCTGAGGCGAGGCCCGCACACCTGAGACCATCGTACCACTGACAAAAAAGCACGGTCACCCTGAAGCAATTTTCATGCTGCTAGCTATTTTAGCAGGCATCGAGCAAGCCTGGAAAATCGCCAAAACATTAGTATTTATCCTTATAAAACATGTACTTATGTAAATAATAAGACTTTAGTACTGAGCCTTAATGACAAATTAAATACCGCTTGATTTTTGAATACCGAATGGTCTTTAATCGTTTCAGCCGCGGATCCGGCGCCGCCCACAGGGCATGGGACACAGGTCTGGGTCCTCCCCACCAAAGCGTGTTATCAGGCAGGTCTTTCAATGGAATGTGCATTTGTTACCGGTGCAACCGGTTTATTGGGCAATAACACCGTACATACACTTTTGCAGCGCAACATCAAAGTCAAAGCACTGGTGCGCTCCGTGGAGAAAGCCAGGAAGCAATTTGGCGACTTGCCGGTCGAATGGATACAAGGCAACTTGTTGGATGTCGAAAAGTTCAGCCAACACTTGCACGGCTGCGACACGTTGGTGCACACCGCTGCTTATTTCCGTGACAGTTACAAAGGCGGCAAGCATTGGCAGGTTCTCTATGACACTAACGTCAAGGCCACCGAACTTCTCCTGACTGCCGCCTATGAGGCCGGCATTCGTCGCGCCGTGCACGTTTCCTCCATCGCCGTGCTGCAAGGCGGCCCGGACGACCTGATCGACGAGACCATGTCGCGCCCCGAGCAAGGGGCCGATGATTACTACCGCAGCAAAATCCTGTCCGAGCAGGTGGTGCATGAGTTCCTGCGCAAACACCCGGACATGGCGATCAGCATGGTGCTGCCCGGCTGGATGTTTGGCCCAGGTGACATCGGACCGACATCCTCGGGGCAATTTCTACTCGATTTCGTCCAGCGCAAGTTGCCCGGCGTACTGCCTGGAACCTTCTCGGTGGTGGATGCCCGCGACGTCGCCCTGCACCTGGTAGCGGCTGTCGAGAAAGGGCGCAGCGGCGAACGCTACCTGGCCGCCGGCCGCCACATGGACATGGGCAGCATTTTCAAGGCCCTGTCCAGCGTCAGCGGCGTGCCTGCCCCCCAACGCAAAGTACCGTTGGCAATGCTGCGCCTGATCGCCTCGGTGTACGAGGTGTACCACCTGATCACCGGCAAGCCGGTGCTGATCAGCACATCGACGGTCAAGCTGATGGCCCAGGAACGCGGGCGCACCCACTTCAGCCACGACAAGAGCGCACGGGAGCTGGGCTGCAATTTCAGGCCCGTGGAGCAGACCCTCTCCGACACGCTGCAGTGGTACCGCAAGAACGACTATCTGACCGACAGCGGTGTGCCGCTTTCAACGCTCGACTAAACACAGTCCCCATCCAGGAAGGAGGTTTTGCAGCAATGGCACCCATCACACGCCCAACCGGCTTTGTGCATCGTTTCGTTGAGTTCGCCCATGCCCAGCCCGACCAGTGCGCAATCCGCAACCTGGACGAAAGCAACGCCGACTTCACCTACGGGCAACTGCATGACTACGCGCGCCGGTGCAAAGGTGCCCTGGACACGCTGGCGGTCAGCGAAGGCGAGCGCGTGGCGCTGGTACTGCCCAACGGCGCGGCATTCATTGCGTACTACCTGGCCTTGCTGGGCAGCGGCGCAACGCCGGTGATCCTCAACTGCAAATTGACCCCCTTCGAGATGGCCGGCGTGCTGCGCGCCGCACGTCCTGCGCTGGTGATCACCCTGGCCGAATTGGCCGAGCAGCATGCCACCGCGCTGGAAGCTGCGCCGGTACGCCAGACGTTGCTGATCGATACCCCGGCAGCGGGCGCCGCCCTGCCGGCTGCTGCCGTGGCCCTGGACAGCCTCGCGGTACGAGAGGCTGCGCTGAACCTGCCCCAGGGCAACCCCATCGCATCCCTGCAATACACCTACCGCGGCCTGGGCCGGCCACTGGGGGTGCCGCATCGCTACCTTGACCTGACCCAGTCGAGCGATGGCCTGCACGAGCACTTTCACCCCCAGGGCCCGGGCTCGGTGCACCTGGTGACACTGCCGCTGTACGCGATATTCGGGCTGTCGGTCATGCTGGTGTTCCCGCTGAGCATCGGCGCCACGCTGCTGATGACCAACACCCTGCTCAACCGTGACCTGGCCGAGGTGCTCTCGCAGCACCAAGTGAGCTTTGCCTGCCTGGTGCCGGACGTGATCCGTTATTTCAACCTGCGCCTGGCCAAGCGCAAGGCCGCCCCACTGCCACTGCACCCGCAGCTGATGCTGTACTCGGGGGGCAGCCATTTGCCCGCCGAGGAAGGGCAGAAACTGGGCGAGCTGCTGGGCTGCGCGCCCGTGCTGCAAGGCTATGGCCTGACCGAAAGCATGCCAATGCTGGTGCAGAGTTCGTTGCAGCCCGCCTCGCGTGGTGCCATGGGCTTGCCCGTGCGCGACGTGCAGTTGCAGGTGGTGGACAGCGAAGGGCAGCCGGTGCGAACCGGGCAGATCGGTGAATTGCTGATTCGCGGCCCCATGGTAACCCTGGGCTACGACAACGAACCTGAAGTCAGCGCCCGCTTTATCCGCGACGGCTGGCTGCACACCGGCGACCTGGTATGGCGCGATGCAAGCGGGCACGTGTTCTTCTACTGCCAGCGGCTGCGCATCTCGAAAATCAAGGCGCAAATGATCGACTTCAGCGAGATCGAGGCCGTCGCCCTCAGCCACCCAAGCGTCATCGCCGCCAAAGCCTACGTGGTGGCTGACCACAAGCAGGTCAACGCCCTGTACCTCAGCGTCCAGTGCCGCGGGCCCCTCGCCATCGCCGAACTCAACAGCGTGCTGGCCAGCCGCCTGTGCAGCTTCAAGCTGCCGCGCGCCATCGAAATCGTCCCCCACAAGGAGCCTGCCCATGCAAGCTGAAACCTCACGTCCGGTGCTGGCCGTCTTCGACTTCGATGGCACCCTGACCGACCGCCACACATTCTGGCGCTACATGCGTTACATCCAGGGCAGCCCGCGTTTCTGGCTGCGCATGGTGCCAATGCTGCCGAAAATGGCGGGGGTATTGCTGGGCGTCGTGCCGTTGATGGAGGCGCGCCTGTCGTTCATCCAGCGTTACCTCAAGGGCCTGAGCGTGGATCAGGAGCGCGAGCACGCACGTTTTTTCATCACCGAACACCTGGCCCACTGGCTGCGCCCCGAAGCGTTGCGTCGCCTGCAGTGGCACCAGGCACGGGGTCACGTCACGGCATTGGTCAGCAACTCCCCCGAGAATTACCTGGCTCCCTGGGGCGCACTGGTGGGGTTCGACCACGTGTGCGGCACCCGCCTGGCCGTCGACAAGCACGGCCTGACCGGCGGCCTGGACGGCCGCAACTGCGTGGAGCGGGAAAAGGTTTTGCGGCTGCGCGCCTGCGTCGGCAACCTCGACGACTACGACATCTATGCCTACGGCGACTCTTCTGGTGACGCCGCCTTGCTGGACGTCGCCACTTTCCCTTTCTACCGCAACTGGTACTGACCGATGAACAGCCCCAAGCCCAGCGCACCCGACACCCGCAACCCGTGCCAGCCATCGCCGACCGTGCTGATCGTCGGTGCCGGCCCCGTAGGCCTGACGCTGGCTATCCTGCTCAAGCAGCGCGGCGTAGCCTTTCGCATCATCGAAAAGAACGCCGGGCCGTCGACCGCCACCAAGGCCATTGCCGTGCATTCGCGCACCCTGGAGATCTTCCGCACCATGGGCGTGGCCGAACAGGCCGTGGCGCAGGGGTTCAGCATTAACCAGTTCTCGGTGCAATCGGACGGCAAGCGCATCCTCAACTACGACTTCGCCCAGTTGCAGGCGCCCTACCGCATGTTGTTAAGCCTGCCGCAGCCCAAGACCGAAGCCATTCTGCTACAGCGCCTGCAGGCACTGGGCGCAGAAGTGGAATGGAACACCGAGCTGACCGAGCTGCTGCAGGGTGACGACCACGCTGCCGTGCGCCTGCTGCACGCCGACAAGGGCGAAGAACACCTGAGCGCCCGTTGGGTCGCCGCGTGCGACGGCGCCCGCAGCCCTATCCGTAAACAACTGGGCATGACGTTCGAGGGCGCGTTCTACGACCGCTTCTTCATGCTCGCCGATGCCGACATCCAGTGGAACGGCAGCCAGGACGAAGGCGCCTTTTTCCTGGGCGCTGCCCAGGGGTATGTGGCCGTGGCGCCCATCAACGCCCAGTCACGCTACCGGCTGTTCATTGAAATGCCCTACGAACTGCCTGCGGACGAAGCCGACCGCCCGCCCCTGACGCTGGAAAACTTCCAGCGCCTGTGCGAAGGCCGTGGGCAGACCATGACCCTGTCCAACCTGTCGTCCACCACCATTGCCTCGTTCCAGCACCGCCGGGTACAGAGCATGCACAAAGGCTCGGTTTTCCTGCTTGGCGACAGCGCCCACATCGGCAGTCCGATCGGTGGCCAATGGATGAACCTGGGGATCTCCGAAGCCTTCAACCTGGCATGGAAACTGGCGTTCGTCGACCAGGGCCATGGCGACGTTGCCCTGCTCGACAGCTATCACCAGGAACGCTACCCGGTGGCGCTGGAGGTGGAAAACACCGCCCACCGGCTGACGTCGCTGATTACCGTGCAAAAGCGCGCACTGGTGTGGGCGCGTGACAACCTGCTGCCACTGCTGACCCGCCGCAAGAAAGTCCAGCGCGTGCTGCCCTCGATGATTTCCGGCCACCAGTACCACTACACGCCCAGCGAATATATCCAGCAGTCGCTGACTGCCAAACAGCGCAATAGCTGGAAACGCAAGGGCGACAAGCAGCACGACAGTGGGCGCGCGCCGCTGGCCGGCCAACTGGCCCCCGACGTGCAGCTGTGGCAGAGCCAGGTCGATTCGCTGCCCAGCCACTTGCTGGACCTGTTCGGCCAGGGCTTCACCCTGCTGATATTCACCGGCGCCGACCAGTTCTCTGCGCTTCTGCCGGGGCACTTCCAGCTGGCCGCCCAAGTGGAGCGCGACTACCCCGCCGTGCAGGCGTTCTGTGTGCTGGACGCGTTGGACAGCAACGACTTTGCCCCCCACCAGCGCACGCTGCTGGACCCCGACTGGCGCCTGCACAAACGCTACCACGCGCCGGCCGGCAGCCTGATGTTGATACGCCCCGATGGCTACATCGCCTTCCAGGGCCTGGAACCCTTGGCACTGACCAGCTTCCTGCAGCTGCGCTCAGGCCTCATAAAAACAATAACACCCGCCGCCGCCACGGCACGGGTGCCGGTGCCCCAGCCCGCCTGAGCACCCCCTGCCTGCTGTCATTGCCGATACGACCTGCCGCACCACTGCTGCGGCAAGGCCAAGTTCATCCCAAGTTTTATGAGGCGACTCCATGCGTGTAGCACTTGATAATGTGGTTCAGGATTTCATCGTTTCAAATGGCAAGATTGCCCAGAGCTACTTCGATCTTTCGGGCAAGATCATCGATTCGCTGTGCGATACCCATGAATCACGCGAAAGCGTGCTGATGCGCCTGCTGGAGCAGGCCCAGACAGTCACTTCGCACTATCTGGACGCGCACCAGCAAGTGGTGCAGAGCCTCTACCTGAACCAACACAGCCCGGCCGTGCGGCTGGTCACTGCGCCCGTGGCGGCGCCCACCGTGGTGGCCAGCGTCCCCGCCCCCCAGGCGGCCGCCAACAGCCCGCTGCCTGAACCAGCAACAGGCCCGGAACAGTGGCTGCGAGACGAAATCAGCGCGGTCAATGGCCAGCCTTGCGTCGACATCGACCTGGGCCAGCGCTTCGATGCACTTGGGCTGGACTCCCTGGGCCGGGTCGACCTGTTCGATGCCATGGCCAAGGCCTTCCCCGACGCCTGCGAACACACCAGCGCCTTTTTCGACCTGGCGACACCGGCCGCCGTGCTGGCCTTGCTGCACGCCCAACCCATCGCGCAGGCCGCCGCCGGCGAACAGCCCGATGATGATGAAGAAGACGTGCACACCCGCGTCATGGCACACCTGGCCAGCATCACCGGTTTCGCCATGGCCGATCTCGACCCGCGGCAGGCGTATGAAGAGCAGGGCCTGGACTCCCTGATTCGCCTGGATTTCCTCGACCTGCTCAGCCAGCAGTGGCCTCGCCTGAAGGCCCATGAAAGCGCCCTCACCGATAGCCGCTGCGCCCAACACACGATCGAGCAGATCAAGGCCTTGCTGCGCAACGATACTGCCGCCCCGCTTCCCGACCACGACACCTTGCTGCACGACGCCATGTCGCCACTGCTCAGCACCGCGGCCGCCAGCGACAGCACCCGTCCTTTCGCCGAGCTGGGCTTGAACGGCTTCGACCGCGCGGCGCTTTGCCAGAACCTGGCCCAGGCCTGCAAGACCAGCGCTTTCGCCGGCGAGGCACTGATGTCGCGACGCAGCTCCAGCGAAACCCTGGACCTGCTGGCCCGCATGAGCTGAAGCCGCCTTCGGCAGCACCGTCGCACAATAAGGAGATCGTCATGACGGCAACCGCCTCGAACAAACCCGCGCTGTGCTTCAGCGCCATGGCCGGCCGCTTCCCGGGCGCCGATAGCGTCGACGGCCTGTGGGAGCTGCTGCAAAGCGGCCGCAGCGCTAGCAGCCAATCCATGCTGCCGCGCTGGAACCTGGACGCCGCCAGCATTTACCACCCACGTCCCGGCAGCAAGGACCGCGTCTACCTGCACAACGCCTTTGCCGTGGCCGATGACGAACACACTCAAGGGCTGCACCAGGGCCGGCAATTGAACATCGGCCAGCAGGTGCTGGGCAACCTGCTCGCCCAGTGCCAGGGCCTGGATCGCCAACGTACGGCGCTGATCGTAGCCACTTCCTGGAGCGACGAGAGTTACTTCCTCGCCAGCGCCGGTGACGTTGCCGCCGCAGGCCTGACGCCTGGGCAACAGATTGCCCGCCTGGCAGCCGAGGCCCACCTGGGGGGGCCGGCCCTGACCGTAGACACCGCCTGCAGCTCGTTCCCCTATGCCTTGGACATGGCTGGAGCGCTGATGCGCAGCGGCCAGGCCGACCAGGTGGTGGTGATGGCGCTGAACACGCTGATGCCACCCGCGCTCTTCCTGGGTTTCTCGCAACTGACCGCCTTCTCGCCTCGAGCCCGGCTGCAGGCATTCGGCCAGGACGCCGACGGCATCGTGCCAGGGGAGTGCGCGGTAGCCTTCCTGCTCGAACCCGAAGCCTGCGCCGTGCACGCAGGGCGTAAACCACTGGGTCGGCTGCAGGCCGTCGGGCTGTCGGCAGATGGCGCCGAAGGCTCGGCGTTCGCGCCTGGCGCGCGTGCCCAATACACCGCCTACCAGCGGGCTTGGGCCGACCTGGACCCCGCCAGCGTCAGCTACCTGGAAAGCCACGGCACTGGTACGCCCCTGGGCGATGCCACCGAGCTGGGCTCGTTGCAACGTTTCTTCGGCCCGCACAGGGCCGACGACCACCCCCTACCCCTGGGTTCGGTCAAGACCAGCATCGGCCATACCCTGGCTGCGGCGGGCGGCCCGGCGCTGGCCAAGGCGCTGTTGATGCTCGCCCATCGGCAGGTGCCACCCCAGGTCGACTATGCCCCCAGCGACAAACTGGCCGCCACCTGCCTGCGGCTGGCCACGTCTGCGGCCTGCCCACTGCCCACGGCCGCCGAACCGCTGCGCATCGGCATTTCCAGCTTTGGCTTCGGCGGCGCCAACGCCCATGTGGTGGTCGAAGAATACCGGCCAAACCCCGCCGCCCTGGCGCCTGCCACCTCGGCGGTCGTGCCCCTGGACCTGATGGTGGTCGAGGCCGAAGCCGCTTTCGCCCACGCCGCATCGCTGCAGGAACTGGGCGGCCAGCTTGGCCAACCACCGGCGCAGCCGCGCGCCTTTCCGGCCGGGCGCTTCGGCGACAGCCTGGCCGGCCAGCCGGCCCTGCACGGGCACTTCCTGAGTGACAATCGCGTCATCGACATCGATGGCTACGGCATGGGGCCCAAGCCGCTGAACCATGTCGATCCGTTCAAACTGTTGATCACCGACCGTGTCGGGCACCTGCTGCGCCGGCTCCCCGGGGTAGCGGGCAACAGCAGCACCGCGATGATCATGTGCTGCAACCTGGGCGGTGAGCGCTTCACCAATGCCTACAGCGATGCAAGCCGGCATTACGGCGACACCACCGGCGCCGCGCCCGGCATCGAAGTGGCGGACGTAGCCACCATGTTGCCCTGCATGCTGTCCGGCTACCCGGCAAAGATCTTTGACCTGCGCGGCTTCCACCAGACCCTGGCGGGCAGTGCCGGGCTGTTCTGGCAAACCCTGCTGGCCGCGCCACAGTGGTTTGACCAGGGCATCGACACCCTGTTGCTGGGCGCCGGGCGCTTTCTCAGTGGCGCCGTGGAAGTGCGGCAGGCCCAGCAGGCTGCGGGTGCCGAAGGTGAAGGCATGGGTATCCTGGCGCTGCGCCGCTATCGGCAGGACGATACACACAAGCCGCTGCTACGCCTGCACTCCGCCCTTCCCGGCCACGCCGCGGCTAGCCTGGAACAGGCCCGCAAGCAGCTTGGGGTAGCAGCCCACGCGCCCGTCAGCCGATGCCAGCTACTGGCCACGCCGGCCGACCCATTGCAGCGCGTCACCGGCTACCTGGCAGAGGCCACCGGCATCACCACCCTGTTGGCAGCCCTGCTCGATGGCCCCGGCCACCGCCTGATTGAAGTCCGGCAAGGTGGCCAGGTGGTGCTATGGCTACACGCCGAACAGCTCAACGCCTGGCAGCCGCCGGCCACCGCCGTGCCCGTCCGCTCACCATTCACGCTCAGGTTCGCGCCAGCGCACACGGTCGTCGCACCGCCGCAGCCCCGGCAGACCCTGCAGGTAGCCGAGGGCGTGGATATGCTGGCGCTGGGCGAAACCATGGCCCAGACCTTGCTCAGCAGCCTGCACCTGCGCAGCCGTGCGCTGCGGGCGCTGCTGGAACACAACCACGCCCCGGCAGCGCCCCAGGCCCTGCAGCGCCACCCGCGCCACTGTGTGATCCAGCATGTGGTGCGCCGCAGCCCCCAGAGCCTGCACGCGCAATTATTGGTAGACGAAGCGCATCCTTACTTCTTCGATCACCCGCTGGACCACGTCCCAGGCATCCTGCTGATCGAGGGTGCCCTGCAACTGGCCGAATACGCAGTGCCAGGCCTGCAGCAGGCGCACTTTATCCATGGCTTGAGCATCCGCTTCCATCGCTACGTGCAGAAAGAGCGGCCAGTCACGATCGAGCTGCAACAACAAAGTGATGCCCAAGTGTTCGTCGCGCGTCTGGTGCAAGATGAGCAACTGATGTGCTTGTGCACCTTGTCCATTGCCCGCGGCGACGCCCAGGCCGGACAAACTCAGCCCAACGCGGTCGCCCCCTGCACGCACCAGGCGTGGCTGCACAAAGTGCGTGCGGAGAACATTCTGGTGGGCGACATGGACGCCCGCGGCCACGTGCTGACCACGGCGATCGCGCCCGGGCACTTTTTCCACGAAGGCCACCCAACCTGGCACTCCATGGTGTATTTCCTGGAGATCGCCCGCCAGGCCTACATGCAGGTCGCCCACGGGCCCCTGGGCATTGCCGTGAACACCCCGATGAACCTGCTGGCCCTGGATTTCAGCCTGCACCGCCCGCTGCCTCGCGGGCAAGTGTTGACGCTGGCCACCCCGAGCGGGCCTGCCCTCACACAACGGGCCTTCAAGACCAACCGCACGGTGATTCAGTTGCTGGCCGACGGCACGCCCATAGGGCAAGCCAACCTGACGGCCCAGGTCCTCAGCGAGCAACTGCAACCCGCATGAACCTGCAATCCAAGGCTCACCCCTGAATTCATTGCCCAGGTGCAACCATGAACGAGCTACGACTGGAAATACGGGTGCAAGCGCCCGCTGCCGAAATCTGGCATCTGTGGAGCGATGTCGCCAGCGCCCCGCTATGGGACACCGATGTGCGCCACTGCACCCTCGACGGCCCTTTCGTCACGGGCACGCGCGGCCTGTGCACCCTCAAGAACGGCCTGAAAATGCCGCTGCGGCTGGAGGACGTCAAGCCCACCTACAGCTACACCAACAGTGCCCGCCTGCTGTGGATGGACCTGAACTTCAGCCATCACCTGCGGCGCATCGGCGCCCGCGAGACGCATGTCATCCACACCGTGCGGCTCGCCGGGCGTTTCAGCTTCCTGTACCGCGGGCTGGTGCACAGCCTGTTGCGCGCAGCCATGGGCAAGGCGTTGCGCAACCTGCGCACCTTGGCCGAACAGCGCGCCGCCAAAGCCCTCACGCCGCCATTGGCGTCCCCGACAGCAACGCCCCTGGCGTTCCCACCTGCCCAAGCGAACTGACCTCATGACAGCATTGCCACTGCGTTACCTCTGCACCCCACTGTTGCTGGGCCTGGCCTGCACGGCCCAGGCCGACGACAGCGGCCTGTACGCCAGCCTGCTGGGCGGCGCCAACTGGGTTGCGCCACAAGACTTGCGGCAAAATTCGCTGAATTTCGTGCAGATGCACTACGACCAGCCATTGTCTTCGGGCTATGCCGTGGACGCGGCAGTGGGCTGGCGCTCGCCAATCGGCCTGCGTCCGGAACTGGCGCTGGCCTACCGCAAGAACTCCCTGGATCGCTTCGAGAACCGCGTCTATGAAGGCGGCAGCACTGCATCAGGCAGCGGCCAGGAGGCGGGGAGCAGCCTGATGGCCAACCTGTGGTACGACCTGCCCATGCCAGACGCACTCTCCCGGGTCCGACCTTACGTTGGCGGTGGCCTGGGCTACACCCGCCTGACCATCAAGGGCCTGTCGGCGAACGGCGTCTCGTTCGGTGCCACGCACCGCGACGATGTGCCCACCTGGCAACTGGGCGCAGGGGTGGCCGTGCCGTTGACCAGCCACTGGTCGGCGTCGGTCGACTACCGCTACCTGCAGACTCGCTCAGCGCACTTTGGCGACATCAATGGCCTGCCTGCAGGGGACGTCAGTACTCGCTACAACGCCCAGTCCTTGATGTTCGGCGTGCAATACTGGCTGTAAAATCGATATAAAGCGCCCTTAACGGATGCACGCGTGCCCACGGCAAGGTATTTTGCCGTGTGGCGCGCGGCTGTGTGCGCCCATTATCGAAAGCCATGGCCGGGAGAGACAGGCGTGCTGAAACGACTCGGGATCCGCGGCCGCGTGCTGTTGCTGGCGCTGCTGCCCGCCACCTTGATGGCGGTGCTGCTGGGCGGCTATTTCAGCTGGATGCAGCAGGCCGAACTGCAGGCGCAGCTGCTGCGCCGCGGGCAGATGATTGCCGAGCAGCTGGCGCCGCTGGTGGCCCGCGGCATGGCACGCAACGACTCGCCGCTGCTGGAGCGCATCGCCGCCCAGGCGCTGGAACAGGCCGACGTGCGCGCGGTGTCGTTCCTGGCCGCCGACCACACGCCCCTGGCCCACGCCGGGCCGAGCATGCTCAACCCGGTGCCCATCGGCAACAGCACCCACCTGCTGCTGCGCAGCGGCAACGACGCCACCCGCTACCTGCTGCCGGTGTTCGGCCACCACCGCGACCTGGCAGGCGAGGTGGTGCCCAGCGAGGCCGACCTGCTGCTGGGCTGGGTGGAGCTGGAGCTGTCCCACGACGGCACGTTGCTGCGGGTGTACCGCGGCCTGTTCGCCAGCCTCATGCTGATTGCCGGCGGGCTTTTGGCCACGGGCCTGCTGGCCATGCGCATGAGCCGCGGCATCAACGGCCCCATCAGCCAAATCAAGCAGACCGTGGTGCAGCTCAAGGACGGCAACCTGGAAGCACGCTTGCCGGCGCTGGGCAGCCACGAACTGGACGAGTTGGCCGCCGGCATCAACCGCATGGCCGAGACCCTGCAAGGCGCCCAGGAAGAACTGCAGCACAGCGTCGACCAGGCCACCGAAGACGTGCGCCAGAACCTGGAGACCATCGAGATCCAGAACATCGAGCTGGACCTGGCGCGCAAGGAAGCCCTGGAGGCCAGCCGCATCAAGTCCGAGTTCCTGGCCAACATGAGCCACGAGATTCGCACCCCGCTCAACGGCATCCTGGGCTTCACCCACCTGCTGCAGAAAAGCGACCTCACGCCGCGCCAGCTGGACTACCTGGGCACCATCGAGAAATCAGCCGACAGCCTGCTGGGCATCATCAACGAGATCCTCGACTTCTCCAAGATCGAGGCCGGCAAGCTGGTGCTCGACAGCATTCCGTTCAACCTGCGCGACCTGCTGCAGGACACCCTCACCATCCTCGCCCCCGCCGCCCACGCCAAGCAGCTGGAGCTGGTGAGCCTGGTGTACCGCGACACGCCCATCTCGCTGATCGGCGACCCGCTGCGGCTCAAGCAGATCCTCACGAACCTGGTGAGCAATGCCATCAAGTTCACCCGCGAAGGCACCATCGTCGCCCGCGCCATGCTGGAGGATGAAAGCGACGACGGCGTGCAACTGCGCATCAGCGTCAAGGACACCGGCATCGGCCTGTCCAGCCAGGACGTGCGCACCCTGTTCCAGGCCTTCAGCCAGGCCGACAACTCCCTCAGCCGCCAGCCCGGCGGCACCGGCCTGGGCCTGGTGATTTCCAAGCGCCTGATCGAACAGATGGGCGGCGAGATCGGCGTTGACAGCACCCCCGGCGAAGGCTCGGAGTTCTGGATCAGCCTGCGCCTGCCCAAGGCGCGCGACGACGCCGAAGACCTGCCCAGCGAGCCGCTCAACGGCCGCAGCATCGCCGTGGTCGAACAGCACGAATTGGCGCGTCAGGCCCTGCAGCACCAGCTGGAAGACCTGGGCCTGAACGTGGTGACCTTCGCCTCGGTGGAAAAACTGATCACCGCCGCCGACGCCGCGCACCTGGCCGGCCAGCCCATCGACCTGGCCGTGCTGGGCCTGACCAGCTACGACGTCGGCCCCGACCGCCTGGCCCAGCAGGTGCGCGACGTGGAGAAGTCCGGCTGCCGGGTGCTGGTGCTCTGCCCCACCACCGAGCAGACGCTGTTCCACCCCGCCGTGCCCAACCCGCATAGCCAGCTGCAGCCCAAGCCGGCCTGCACGCGCAAGCTGCGCCGCGGCCTCAGCGACCTGATCAACCCCAAGCGCCTGCGCCACGACAGCCCCGACGGCAGCGAACCGCTGATCAACCGCGCCCCACGGGTGCTGTGCGTGGACGACAACCCGGCCAACCTGCTGCTGGTGCAAACCCTGCTCGAAGACCTGGGCGCCGAGGTGCTGGCCGTGGACAACGGCGCCAGCGCCGTGCGCGCGGTGCAAGAGGAGCGCTTCGACCTGGTGCTGATGGACGTGCAGATGCCGGGCATGGACGGCCGCGAGACCACCGAGAAAATCCGCCTGTGGGAAGCCGCGCAGCCGGGGCCGGCGCTGCCCATCGTGGCGCTCACCGCCCACGCCATGGCCAACGAGAAACGTGCCCTGCTGCAAAGCGGCATGGACGACTACCTGACCAAGCCCATCAGCGACCGACAGTTGGCCCAGGTGGTGCTCAAGTGGACCGGCCTGGTGCTGCGCACGCGCACCAGCGAGCGCGGCGAATGGGCGCAGGAAGACGACGTGCTGCACGTGCTCGACCCTGACGAAGGTTTGCGCCTGGCGGCCGGCAAGGAAGACCTGGCCGCCGACATGCTGGCCATGCTGCTGGCCTCGCTGGAAGAGGAGCGCCAGGCCATCCAGGCCGCCCGCAAGGACGCCGACCACACCCTGACCATCGAACGCGTGCACCGCCTGCACGGCGCCACCCGCTACTGCGGCGTGCCGCAACTGCGCGCGGCCTGCCAGCGCAGCGAAACGCTGCTCAAGCAGAACGACAGCGAGGCCCAGGACGCACTGGATGAGCTGGATGCCGCCATCCTGCGCCTGGCCGAGCACGCCCGCATTTCTGCCTGAAGACCGCGTTGGCCCCATCGCGGCCAAGGCCGGCTCCTACCACGATCCGCGTAGGAGCCGACCTTGGTCGCGATAGCCGCGCCACGGTTCCAAACCTCCCGCCAAAGGAAGCCCGACCATGCGCACCCTCCTGTTCAGCAGCCAGCACTACGACCAGGACAGCTTCCTGGCCGTGCCTCGCGACCTCGATATCGACCTGCACTTCCAGCCCGCGCGCCTGACCCCGGACACCGCGCCTCTGGCCGCCGGCTTCGAGGTGGTATGCGCCTTCATCAATGATGACCTTGGCGCTCCGGTGCTGGAGCAACTGGCCGCCGGCGGCACGCGCCTGATTGCCCTGCGCTCGGCCGGCTACAACCACGTGGACCTGGCTTGCGCCCGGCGCCTGGGCCTGGCCGTGGTGCGCGTGCCGGCCTATTCGCCCCACGCCGTGGCCGAGCACGCCGTGGCGCTGATCCTGGCGCTGAACCGCCACCTGCACCGCGCCTACAACCGCACCCGCGACGGCGACTTCACCCTGCACGGCCTGACCGGCTTCGACCTGGTGGGCAAGACCGTGGGCGTGGTCGGCACCGGCCAGATCGGCGCCGCCTTCGCGCGCATCATGCACGGCTTCGGCTGCCAGCTGCTGGCCTACGACCCCTACCCCAACGACGCGGTGCTGGCCCTGGGCGCACGCTACCTGCCGCTGGACCAGGTGCTGGCGCAGGCGCAGATCATCAGCCTGCACTGCCCGCTGACGGCCAGCACCCAGCACCTGATCAACGCCCACAGCCTGGCGAACCTGCAGCCCGGCGCCATGCTCATCAACACCGGCCGTGGCGCGCTGGTGGACACCCCGGCGCTGATCGACGCGCTGAAAAGCGGCCAACTGGGCTATCTGGGCCTGGACGTGTATGAAGAGGAAGCCCAGCTGTTCTTCGAGGACCGCTCCGACCTGCCCCTGCAGGACGACGTGCTGGCCCGGCTGCTGACTTTCCCCAACGTGATTATCACCGCGCACCAGGCGTTCCTGACCCGCGAGGCCCTGGCCGCCATCGCCAGCACCACCCTGGCCAATATTTCCGACTGGGGGCGTGGTTGCCCGCAGAATCTGGTCGAGGCTTGACCCGCCGCCCGTGCTAGCATGTCGCGCAGATTTGGAGGACCCATGGTCGAACACGATTTTCGCTACAGCCTGCTCAACCCGCACCACACCCTGATTGAATGCCGCGCCCTGGCGCCAGGCCGCTATCAGGTCACCGGCAACGGTGGTTCGATTCACAACGACGACGTTCTGCTGGTGACCCTCAAGGGCAGCAAGACCCTGTCCATGCGCCTGACCATCGAAAAAGTCCGCCACCTGATCAACCCGCCGGGGCAATGGGTAGCCGTGGCCCGTGGCCCGGTGTTCGGCGAGCTGGCCATTCATCAGTGGCACGTGCAGTGCGACGCCTGTGAAGCGGACCTGGAGTTCGAATTCGCGGTCGACGCCAAGCTGGGCACCAAGGCGCAGAAGCCTGCCGCCACGGCGCGCATCGCCGAGCTGGGCTGGAGCACCGAGGGCGACAAGCACCTGTGCCGCAAATGCCAGGAGCCGCGCCCGTGAAACAAGCCCTGCTGCTGGCGGCAATGACCGCCACCCTCGCGGGCTGCGCGTCCGGGCCCAAGCTGCAACAGGAACAGGCGTACACCCTGGAGTGGATCGGCGACAAGCCGCTGATGGACTACAGCCACATCAGCCTGACCCTGGGCGAAGACGGCCGCGCCTACGGCAACGCCGGCTGCAACCACTGGTTCGCGCCGTACACGCTGTCGCATCACCACCTGACATTTGGTGCAGTGGGCAGCACCCGGCGCCTATGCGACCCGGCCACCATGGAGCAGGAACAGCGTTTCCTGCAGGCCCTGGGCGGCGTGCAGCGCTGGAGCGTGTCCAAGGAAGGCCAGATTCGCCTCTGGCCCGAGGAAGGCAAGCCGCTGCGCCTGTGGCCTGACGAAGGCTGACCGAGCCGGCCCTGACGCGCCTGTAGCCGCTGCCGTCCGGCTGCGCTGGCCCTGTGCCTCACTGGAGATTTCCAGGGTTCACACGGGCCAGCGCAGCCGGGCGGCAGCGGCTACGGGCCGCGTCGGCTCACGAACTCTTCAACTTCGCCAGCTTCTCGCTGATCCCCGCCGCCGTCTGCTCCCCCACCAACTGCTCGCGCACCTTGCCCTTGGCATCGATGATGTAGGTGATGGGCAGCGCGTCATTCTGCGGCAGGTCGAAACGCGGCGCTGGGTCGTCGGCCAGCACCGTGAAGGTGATGCCCAGCTCCTGGGCGGCCTTCTTCAGGTCATCGCCGTGCAGGCCGTCGAAGTTCACCCCCAACACCGCCACACCCTTGCCCTTCATCTGCTCGGCCAGGGCGTTGAGCTGTGGCACCTCGCTGCGACAGGGCCCACACCAGTCGGCCCAGTAATTGACCACCAGCCATTGATCGTCCAGTTGCCGCGCCTTGACCAGCTTGCCGTTCTGGTCCACCCCGTAGTCCGCCCCGCACCCGCTCAACAACACCAGGGCCAGACACACCGCCACACGCCATGCCATGATTGCTACCTTCCTTAAAGTGCTGCCAAAAAGGCGGCGAGCGGTTAGACACCGCCCGCCACAGGGTTAGAATAGCCCCCACTTGACTCAAGGTGCGACCGCAAATGACCGACCTGACGCTTTATCACAACCCGCGCTGCTCCAAGTCCCGTGCCGCGCTGGAACTGCTGCAGGCCCGCGGCCTGGAACCCAACGTGGTGAAATACCTGGAAACCCCGCCTGATGCCGCCGCCCTCAAGGCCGTGCTGGCCAAGCTGGGCCTGCACGCACGGGCCCTGCTGCGCACCGGCGAAGACGAATACAAGGCCCTGAACCTGGCCGACGCCACCCTGGGCGAAGACCAGTTGATCGCGGCGATGGTGCAGCACCCGCGCCTGATCGAACGGCCCATCCTGATCGCCGGCGACAAGGCCGCCATCGGCCGCCCACCGGAGAAAGTGCTGGAGATCCTGTCGTGACCCAGCCGTACATCCTGGTGTTGTACTACAGCCGTGGCGGCGCCACGGCGCAGATGGCCAAGCACATCGCCCGCGGCGTGGAGCTGAGCGGCATCGAGGCGCGCCTGCGCACCGTGCCGCCGGTGTCTGCCGACCACGAGGCCACCGGCCCCAGCATTCCCGAGCACGGCGCGCCCTACGCCAGCATCGACGACCTGAAAAACTGCGCCGGCCTGGCCATGGGCAGCCCTACCCGCTACGGCAACATGGCGGCGCCGCTCAAGTACTACCTGGACGGCACCAGCAGCCTGTGGCTGAGCGGCGCCCTGGTGGGCAAACCGGCCTCGGTGTTCACCTCCACCGCCAGCCTGCACGGCGGCCAGGAAACCACCCTGCTGTCGATGATGATGCCGTTGCTGCACCACGGCATGCTGATCAGCGGCATTCCCTACAGCGAATCGGCGCTGCTGGACACCCGCGGCGGCGGCACGCCCTACGGCGCCAGCCACCACGCCGGGGCCGACAGCAAGCGCGCCCTGGACGAGCACGAGATTGCCCTGTGCCGCGCCCTGGGCCAGCGCCTGGGCGGCATCGCCCAGAAGCTGGAGCCGGCGCGTGGCTAAACGCGCCAAGGTGCTGCCCGGCGTCGACTGGTTGCAACCGCGGGTGCGGGCCGCGCGTTGGGCCAGCCTTGGCTGCTTCCTGGGCTTCATCGCGCTGCTGTGCGGCTACTACCTGCTGGTGGCCGACCTGCACGGCGCACGGCCCTGGGTGATCTTGCTGATCGAGCTGGTGCCACTGCTGCTGCTTACCCCGGGCATGCTGCTGGGCAGCCCGCGCGGGCATTCGTGGACCTGCTTTGCGGTGAACCTGTATTTCATCAAGGGCGCCCTGGGCGCCTTCGACCCCAACCGCCAACTGTTCGGCCTGCTGGAAATGGCCGCCAGCCTGGCGGTGTTCACCAGCGCCCTGCTGTACGTGCGCTGGCGCTTTCAATTGAATCGGAAACTGGCCGGAGAGGGCCTGGTGTGAATGCAGGACTACAAGTGGCTACACGAATACTGCCTTAACCGTTTCGGCTCGGCGCAGGCACTGCAAGACCATCTCCCCGACGCGAAAACCCCGGCACAACTGCGCAAGATCCCCGCTGACCGCTACCTGTCGACCATGGCCCTGCGGGTGTTCCGTGCCGGCCTCAAGCACAGCCTGGTGGACGCCAAGTGGCCGGCCTTCGAGCAGGTGTTCTTTGGCTTCGACCCGGAAAAAGTGGTGCTGATGGGCGCCGAGCACCTGGAACGGCTGATGCAGGACACGCGCATCATCCGCCACCTGGGCAAGCTCAAGAGCGTGCCGCGCAACGCCCAGCTGATCCTCGACATAGAGCACGAACACAAGAGCTTCGGCGACTTCATCGCCGACTGGCCAGTGACCGACATCACCGGCCTGTGGCAGTACCTGGCCAAGCACGGCAACCAGATGGGTGGCCTGTCGGCGCCACGCTTCCTGCGCATGGTGGGCAAGGACACCTTCATCCCCACCTGGGACGTGGTGGCTGCGCTCAACGCCCAGGGCATCGTCGACAAGGTGCCCAGCAGCAAGCGCGACCAGGCCAAGGTCCAGGAAGTATTCAACCAGTGGCAGGCCGAGAGCGGGCGCCCCATGTGCCAGCTGTCGGCGATGCTGGCCTACACCGTCAACCATTAAGGACAATGATGAAGTTCAAATCGCTGTTGTTGCTGGCCGCCGTCCCCGTAGTCGGGGCACTGGGTTTCCTGGGCTGGCAACATTACTGGCCGGTGCAGGCTGCCTCCGGCTGGAGCACGCGCCTGGTCTACGACAAGGTCGAGAAGGCCGCCGGCCTGGGCCTGGACGGCGCCAACGTGCTGGTCACCGAGGAACTGCGTGACGACAAGGGCCGCCTGAGCAGCATCGCCCCCGACGGCACCCGCACTCTCATCGTCGACGGCCTGAGCAAGCCCGATGGCTTGGCGCCCTTCCTCGGCGGCCACGCCTTCAGCCAGGAATACGACAACAGGCCAGTGCAGCTGCTCAAGGACGGCAAGGTCACCCAGCTGTTCATGGGCCGCGACGTGCAAGGCCTGAAGGCCGACGGCGACAAGCTCTATGCCATCGAGGACCGCCACGACGACGGCCGGCTGATGCGTTACGACGCCGCCGACGGCTCGCTGACCGTGCTGCGCGACAAACTGGCACAGACCGAATCGGTGGAAATCTGCCCCGGTGGCAAGCTGCTGTACACGGTGAAGAAGGAAGGCGTGATCCGCCAGTTCGACGAATCGGGCAAGGACCCGGTGTACGCGGACGGCTTCACCAACCCCACGTTCATCCTGTGTGACAAGCGCGGGCTATGGATAGTGGAAGACCAGACGCACCTGGCGCGGCTGTGGCTGCGCACGCCGGATGGCAAACTGCAGGTGATCCTGTCGCATCTGCGGGCGCCGCAGGAGTTGCTGCCAACGGGCGACAATACGTATCTGCTGGCCGAGGGTGGGCGTAACCGGGTGATCGAGCTTAAGGCGGAGTAGTGACGGGACGCGGCCTTTGGCCGCTGCTACGGGGTTTGTAGCAGCGGCCGAAGGCCGCGTCCAGCAACCTCAGATATTCAACACGTTCAACACGCGCGAAGGCGCGCTTTCGTCGATCGCCAGGTTGACGAAGTCGAACAGGTTGCGGTCCGCCAGCTGCGACGGCACCACGTTCTGCAGGCCGCGGAAGATGCTCTCGGTGCGCCCCGGGTGCTTGCGCTCCCACTCCACCAGCATGTCCTTGACCACCTGGCGCTGCAGGTTCTCCTGGGAGCCGCACAGGTTGCACGGGATGATCGGGAACTGCTTCAGGTCCGAATAGGCCTGGATGTCCTTCTCGTTGCAGTACGCCAGCGGGCGGATCACCACGTTGCGGCCGTCGTCGGCGCGCAGCTTGGGTGGCATGGCCTTCATGCTGCCGTTGAAGAACATGTTCAGGAAGAAGGTCTCGACGATGTCGTCGCGGTGGTGCCCCAGGGCCATCTTGGTGGCACCGATCTCGTCGGCGAAGGTGTACAGCGTGCCACGGCGCAAGCGCGAGCACAGCGAGCAGGTGGTCTTGCCTTCCGGAATCAGCTCCTTCACCACCGAGTAGGTGTCTTTCTCGACGATGTGGTATTCCACGCCCAGCTCTTTGAGGTAGGCCGGCAGCACGTGCTCGGGGAAGCCAGGCTGCTTCTGGTCCATGTTCACGGCGACGATGTCGAATTTGATCGGCGCAACCTTCTGCAGGTGCAGCAGCACGTCGAGCATGGTGTAGCTGTCCTTGCCGCCCGACAGGCAGACCATGACCTTGTCACCGTCCTCGATCATGTTGTAGTCGGCGACGGCTTCGCCCGCCAGCCGGCGAAGGCGTTTCTGCAGTTTGTTCTGGTTGACCGAAAGGGTGCCCATGGCGCTTGAAATCCGCGTGGTGAGACGAAAAGCCGGGCATTTTACCTGTAAAGCCGGCGCGGGGGTACGGTATCTGGTCAACTCACCTGCCCGCCCAGGCAAATACTGCAAAGTCATTACAGCCCGCCCCTACAGCGCGATTTGCTCTAAAAGTGCCGACATCTGCGCCCTATACTCCCGTGTGAGGCTGTAACTACCGTAGGAGTGACTGGCATGATCCATCACGTCGTGGGGTTGTTCACCCATCCCGATCAAGAATGGCACCAGATCCGTGGCGAAGAAGAATCCATCGGCCACATGTACCTCACCCACACCCTGATATTGGCGGCGATACCGCCCATATCGGCGTTCATCGGCACCACCAAGGTGGGCTGGGTGATCGGCAACCGGGCGCCGGTGATGCTGACCCTCGACAGCGCCATCTGGATGACCATCATGTCGTACATCGCCATGCTGGCCGGCGTGGCGGTGATGGGCGCGTTCATTCACTGGATGGCCCGCACCTACGACGCCAGCCCCAGCCTGGCGCGCTGCATTGCCTTTGCCACCTACACCGCCACGCCGCTGTTCATTGGCGGGTTGGCGGCACTGTACCCGCACCTGTGGCTGGGCATGATGGTGGGCACCGCCGCCATCTGCTACACCGTGTACCTGCTGTACGTGGGCCTGCCCACCTTCATGAACATCCACGCTGACGAGGGTTTCCTGTTCTCAAGCTCGGTGCTGGCGGTGGGCCTGGTGGTGCTGGTGGCGATCATGGCGTTCACGGTGATCATCTGGGGGCTGGGCGTAGGCCCGGTCTACACCAACTGAACAGCGCTGGCCGCCCGGCGACGGGCGGCTCGGCATGCCCTTGTGGTTGCGGCATAATCGGCACATATGGAGTGTCGTCTAGCATGCCCGAAGTACTCAATTCCCGCGTCGAATCCTGTTTCCAGCAAGCCGAAGCCTTCTTCAAACGTTCCTTCGCCCGCCCCCAGGTGAGCTTCAAGCTGCGCGGGCAGAAAGCCGGCGTTGCCCACCTGCACGAGAACCTGCTGCGCTTCAACCCGCAGCTGTACCGCGAGAACAGCGAAGACTTCCTGCGCCAGACCGTGCCCCACGAGGTGGCCCACCTGGTGGCGCACCAGCTGTTCGGCGACCGCATCGCGCCCCATGGCGAGGAGTGGCAGCTGATCATGCGCGGCGTGTACGAGCTGCCGCCCAACCGCTGCCACACCTACGAGGTCAAGCGCCGGCGGGTGACGCGCTATATCTACCGCTGCCCCTGCGCCGACAGCGACTTCCCGTTCAGCGCCCAGCGCCACAGCCTGGTGCGCCAAGGCCGGCGGTACCTGTGCAGGCGTTGCCGGCACACGCTGGTGTTCACCGGCGAGACCCGCGTCGAATAACTTGCAGGCATGAAAAAACCCATCCGAAGATGGGTTTTTTCTTTTGCGCCAGCGCTTAACGCGGAGCGTCGACTGCCACGGCTTCGTGGGCTTCAGCCACTTCGATGGCGGTAGGGCCTGCAGCCAGTTGCGCCTTCATGGTGTCTTCGTCCAGCTCACCGACCCACTTGGCAACCACCAGGGTGGCCACGGCGTTGCCGACCAGGTTGGTCAGGGCGCGGGCTTCGGACATGAAGCGGTCGATGCCCAGGATCAGCGCGAGGCCAGCCACCGGCAGGTGGCCAACGGCCGACAGGGTGGCGGCCAGCACGATGAAGCCGCTACCGGTAACGCCGGCGGCGCCCTTGGAGGAGATCAGCAGCACGGCCAGCAAGGTCAGCTGGTGGAACAGGTCCATGTGCGTGTCGGTGGCCTGGGCGATGAACACTGCGGCCATGGTCAGGTAGATGGCGGTGCCGTCCAGGTTGAACGAGTAGCCGGTAGGAATCACCAGGCCAACCACCGACTTCTGCGCGCCCAGGCGTTCCAGCTTCACCAGCATGCGCGGCAGGGCCGATTCCGACGAGGAGGTACCCAGTACGATCAGCAGTTCTTCACGGATGTAGCGCACCAGCTTGATGATGCTGAAACCGTGGAAGCGTGCGATCGAGCCCAGCACCAGCAGCACGAACAGGATGCAGGTGATGTAGAAGCAGATCATCAGCTGGCCCAGCTGCACCAGCGAGCTCACGCCGTAGGCGCCGATGGTGAAGGCCATGGCGCCCAGCGCACCCAGGGGTGCCAGCTTCATGATCATGCTGATGATGTTGAACATCACGTGGGCGAAGCGATCGATCAGGTCCAGCAGCGGCTTGCCGTAGGCACCCAGGCGGTGCAGGGCGAAGCCAAACAGCACGGCGAACATCAGCACTTGCAGGATGTCACCGGTGGCGAAGGCGCCAACGATGGTGTTGGGGATGATGTTCAGGAAGAACGCGATCACGCTCTGGTCTTTACCGGCGGCCACGTAGGTGGCGACCTTGGAGGCGTCCAGGGTGGCGGGGTCGATGTGCATGCCGTTGCCCGGGCCAACCACGTTGACCACGACCAGGCCGATCAGCAGGGCGATGGTGGAGACGATCTCGAAGTACAGCAGCGCGTAGCCACCGGTCTTGCCCACGGCCTTCATGCTTTCCATGCCGGCGATGCCGCTGACCACGGTGCAGAAGATGATGGGGGCGATGACCATTTTGATCAGTTTGATGAACCCGTCGCCCAGTGGCTTCAGGGTTACCGCGGTGTCAGGGTAGAAGTGCCCCAACGCGATACCGATGATGATCGCGATGATCACCTGGAAATACAGCGATTTGTACAGTGGCTGACGAGTCGTCATTGCAAGTTCCTCAAGTGCATCGCCTGGCATCCATTCCTGTGATGCACACGACACCTAAAGCACGAACCCTCCTGTACTGGAGGGATTTATTGTCGAGCTGCGCGCGGCAGACCTTGCGTGTTGTATCGCAAGGGCCGTGCCAGGTCGCGCGCCAAGGCGAACGGTCAATGATTGTGGGGGTTGGGTGCCATCATGTTAGCCACTATTGGGGAACTTACCTGGCGGAAATCCGCCATTTGCCCGGGACAACTTCCGCCACATGGCGGATTTCCGCCGCAATATCGCGACGCACATTCTCTGTAGCAGCGGCCGAAGGCCGCGTCACAGCCACCCCGCAATTCCCGTAGCAGCGGCCGAAGGCCGCGTCACCGGCTACCCCCTACCTAAAGGTATAGCCCACTTCAGAGCGGTTTAAAGCGCACCCGGAACGCCGCCCCACCCAAGGGCGAATCATCCAGGATCAGCTGCGCGTCATAGCTCTCGATGATGTCCTTGACCACCGCCAGGCCAATGCCCTGCCCCGGGTTCTGCCGGTCCAGCCGCTCACCCCGTTGCAGGATGCGCGCGCGCTGGCTCTCGGGCACGCCCGGGCCGTCGTCCTCGATGCTCAGCTGGGTGCCGAACTCGCCAGAGGCCAGGCTCACCCGCACCTCGCCCAGGCACAGGCGGTAGGCGTTCTCCAGCAGGTTGCCGAGCATCTCCAGCAGCGCGCCCTCCTCCATCGGCACCTGGGCCGAGTCAGCCACATGGAAGCTGACGTGCACGCGCTTGTCGCGGTACACCTTGGCCAGGGTGCTGCAGAGGCTGTCCAGCAGCGGCATCAGCAGCACCTGGTGGCGCACCAGGCCGCTCTTGCGCAGGCTGGCGCGCTGCAGCTGGTAGCCGATCTGCTGGCTCATGCGCTCGATCTGGCTTTGCAGGATGCGCGCCTGCTCGATGTTCTCCGGGCGCTGGGCGATGGTCTCGCTCACGCCCTGCAGCACCGCCAGCGGCGTCTTCAGGCTGTGGGCCAGGTCGCCCAGGGAGTCACGGTAGCGGCCGCGCTGCTCGCGCTCGCTGCTGAGCAGGCGGTTCAGCGAGCCGGTCAGGCGCAGCAGCTCGCGCGGATGGGTCTCGCTGAGGCTGTCACGCTGGCCGGACTCGATCTGGTCCAGTTCCAGGCTCAGCTGGCGCAGGGCGCGCAGGCCCCAGGTCAGGCCGGCCCACAGCAGCACCAGCAGGGCCAGCAAGGCGGCGCCAAAGCCCAACGAGAGCTTCTCGCGCAGGCCCGAGAGAATCATCTTGTAGCCCTTCACCGATTGCAGGGCCACGATGCTGTAGGCCGCGCTCTTGCCGCCCAGCAGCTTCACCTCCACGTCGTAGACGAAGTATTCCTCGCCATTGGGCTCGTGGATGTGCGCGAACTGCGCGCCCATGCCGTCATAACGCGGCTTGTAGTTGATGCTCTGTTCGGTGGTGGCCCGCGAGCGCCACACCAGCTCGCCCTCGCGGTTGTAGATGTAGCCCAGCAGGCGGCTGTCGGGCAGGTTGTAGCGCTCGTCGGGCAGCAGGTCGGGCATCTGCAGCTTGCCGTTCTCGACCCGGGCGGCAGAGATCAGGGTGGTCACGTCCGACGCCAGGCGCTGCTCGATGGACTCGCGCAGGGCCAGGCTGAAGGTGCTTTGCAACGCTGGCAGCAGGCCGATCATGAACAGCACCGACAGCAGGAAGGCCGCCAGCATCAACCGTACGCGCAGCGATCGAATCATTTACACCGCTCGGTGAACAGGTAGCCCAGGCCGCGCACGGTCTCGATGGGCTTGAAGCCGTTGGTGCCTTCCAGCTTGCGGCGCAGGCGGCCCACCAGCACTTCGATCACGTTCGGGTCGCGCTCGTCGTCGTCCGGGTACAGCTGTTCCATCAGGCGGTCCTTGGCCACCACCTGCTGGTGGTGACGCATGAGGTATTCGAGAATGCGGTATTCGTAGGCGGTCAGGGCCAGGGGCTGCTCGTCCAGGCTCGCCTGCTTGCGGTTGAGGTCCAGCAGCAGGGGGCCGGCGACGATGGTCGACTGGATGAAACCGCTGGAGCGGCGCAGCAGGGCGTTGAGGCGCGCTTCCAGCTCTTCGAACTGGAAGGGTTTTACCACGTAGTCATCGGCGCCGGTAGCCAGGCCTTCGACCTTGTCCTGCCAGTTGCCGCGGGCGGTGAGGATCAGCACCGGGAAGGCCTTGCCGTCGGCGCGCAGGCGCCGAATCAGCTCCAGGCCACCCATGCCGGGCAGGCCCAGGTCGACCACGGCCAGGTCATGATTGTACTGCGAGGCCTGGTACAAGGCTTCCTCTGCATTGGCCACGGCCTCCACCACATGACCGCTCTCGGTCAGGCGGGTATACAAGTGGTGCCGCAACAGCGCCTCATCTTCTACCACCAGCAGTTTCATAGTGCTCCCCGGTTGGTGCCCTGCTTTGCGGGCCGCCGTGTTACCTCATCCGTATGACGGCACCGGGCGCTTGCACGAACAAGCCCCGGCGCCAAGAGTGTACCTGTAACAAGCTTAGTCAGGCAGCGCTGAACCCTTACTGAACCAGCCATGGTCTAGGCTGAGCTGACTGCTTATACGAGGAGCCACGAACATGCGTGTACTGTTGATGTGCCTGCTGCTGGCGGCCAGCACCCTGGCCCAGGCCGAAATCAAGACTCAGGAACTGCACTACAAGGACCTCAACGGCACGCCGCTGGTGGGTTACTTTGCCTACGACGATGCCATCCAGGGCCCACGCCCAGGCGTGGTGGTGGTGCACGAGTGGTGGGGCCTGAACGACTACGCCAAGGGCCGCGCCCGCGCGCTCGCCGCCCTGGGCTACAGCGCCCTGGCCATCGACATGTACGGCGAAGGCAAGAACACCGAGCACCCGAAAGATGCCATGGCCTTCATGCAGGAAGCCTCGGCCAACGCCCAGGTCTCCAGCGCCCGTTTCGACGCCGGCGTGCAACTGCTTAAAAAGCAGCCGCAGACCAACCCGGCGAAAATCGCCGCCATCGGCTACTGCTTCGGCGGCACCGTGGTGCTCAACGCCGCCCGCCATGGTGAAAGCCTGGCCGGTGTGGTGAGCTTCCACGGCGGCCTGGCGGCCAAGACCCGGGCCACCAAGGGCAGCGTGAAAACCCCGATCCTGGTGGAGCACGGCGAGTTGGACAGCATGAGCACGCCCAAGGACGTGGCGGACTTCAAGACCGAGATGTCCACCGCCGGAGTCAACTACCAATTCGTGGTGCAGCCCGGCGCCAAGCATGGCTTCACCAACCCCGACGCCGACCGCCTGGCCCATGGCGACCATGGCGGCCCGGACATTGGCTACAACAAGGCCGCCGACGAGAAATCCTGGGCGGACATGCAGGCGTTCCTGAAGAAGGTATTCGGCTGACCCGGACGCGGCCTGTAGCAGCGGCCGCAGGCCGCGTCCCGCCAAACCTGCGCCATAAACATTTATGGCAAACTACCGCCATGAACGCGCCCATCGCCTGCTGCACCGCCCCCCACGCCCACTGGCCCCTGCCCTTCGCCCTCCCCGGCGTGGTGCTGGCCAGCAACCGCTTCGACCCCAAGGCCCTGGCCGCCGACGATTTCGTCCGCGCCGGCATCCAGCCGCCCGCCAACATCCAGCGCTCGGTCGCCAAGCGCCAGGCCGAATTCCTCGCCGGCCGCCTGTGCGCCCGTAGCGCCCTGCAGCAGTTGGCTGGCATCGATCACGTGCCCGCCATCGGCGACGACCGCGCGCCCATCTGGCCAGCCGGCATCAGCGGCTCCATCACCCACGGCACCGGCTGGGCCGGCGCCATCGTCGCCCGCAACGGCGATTGGCAAGGCCTGGGCCTGGACATGGAAACCCTGCTGGGCGACGACCGCGCCACGCGTCTGGCGGGGGAAATCCTCACCCCAGACGAGCTGGCGCGCATGGACCCGGCCCAGGTGTCACTGACCGTGACGCTGACCTTCTCCATCAAGGAAAGCCTGTTCAAGGCGCTGTACCCCATCGTCGGCCAGCGCTTCTATTTCGAACATGCCGAAGTGGTGGAATGGGACGCCGCCGGCAGGGTGCGCATGCGCCTGCTGACGGACCTGTCAGCGCAGTGGTGCCACGGGCGCGAGATAGAGGGGCAGTTCGGGCTGGAGAACGATCATCTGCTGAGCCTCGTGGCGATACAAGCTTGACACCGATCCCGTAGCCGCTGCCGCCAGGCTGCGCTGGGCCGTGTGAACCCTGGAGATCTTCAGCGAGGCGCAGGGCCAGCGCAGCCTTCGGCAGCGGCTACGGGCCAACCAACGGGCAATGCTCGCAATGCCCCACCCAGTCCACCTTGTACGCCAGGCAGCAACTGCGCCGCTGGCGCTTGCCATCGGGCAGGTAGCGCACCGGCTCATATAAAGGGTTGCCACGGCCATCCGCCGCCTTGCGCGAATGCAGCAGCGCCAGCGCCGGCCCCACCGCCACGCCCAGCGCCTGCAGGCGCACCGCGGCCTGCTCCAGGTAATCGCCGGCGTTGCCCCACAGCACCGCCGTCGGCACCTCGCCATAGGCACTCAGGCGCTCGATGAACGGCCGCAGGCTGGCCTGCACCACCGGCTCCAGCGACTCATCGGCCTCGCCCGGCTCGCCCTCCTCCAGCAGCTTCACCGCCAGCGGCAAGCCACGCTCGTTGAGCACCAGCCCCAGCTGGTCCAGCTGCAGCGGCAGGTACCAGCCATGCACCAACTGCGTCACCAGGATGGCCGGCCACCAATGCATGAAAAAATACTTCGACCATTGGGAAACCAACACCGGCTTCTGCTCATCGAACAGCGGCTGCCCATAGATGCGTAAAAGTGCCGCATCCAGCTCGGCCGTCTGCAGGGCCTGGTGCAGCGGTTGCGCTGGCCTTGAGTCGTCCATGGGCAACAGGCCCTGTAGGAAAGCGGCGTAGGGACCAGTGGTCCAGTCGTGGTTCATCGGGACTCCAAAGGGCGCTGCGGGGAGCCGTCGAGCGCTTGAAACAACAGCATGCCAAAAACGTGTCGGTGGCTGTGTTTTTTTGTGTTAGGGTGCGCGCCCGCAAAAAACCGGGCGCCATTTTCGGGGCTAAAAAAAGCCGGACAAATGGTCCCGAGGGTGTGGGACGCGGCCTACATGGGCTACGCAGGTTCTCCCACAAATTACTCACAAGTTATCCACAACCCTAGCGTGTTGCAAAGTTGCCGGAGGGGCCTTATCTTGTATCGATTGCTCGCCGAACCACTACATGTTGGGTTTTTGGCGCATTGCCAACCACATTTTTTACGCTAATCTCAAGCCCGTTTTACCAATTTTTTTTTCTTGAAACCGTACATTTTTGCTCTTTAACACTCCCGAACGGATCCAGCACGACCCAGGGTCGATTGCTGGATTTTTCCGTTTGCGAGTCAAGACTTTTCCTCATGGAGAAACCGATGCAGACCGACACAACTCGCGAGAACCCAGCGGGCAAGGCGCCCCAGGCTACAGAGTCCAACCTGGACCTGAACGCCACCGCGCCGGGCCAACTGCGCGTGATCAAGCGCAACGGCACCGTCGTCGCCTACACCGACGACAAGATCACCGTCGCCATCACCAAGGCATTCCTCGCAGTTGAAGGCGGCACCGCTGCCGCCTCGTCGCGCATCCACGACACCGTGGCGCGCCTGACCGAACAAGTCACCGCTACCTTCAAGCGTCGCATGCCTTCGGGCGGCACCATCCACATCGAGGAAATCCAGGACCAGGTCGAACTGGCCCTGATGCGTGCCGGCGAGCAGAAAGTGGCCCGCGACTACGTCATCTACCGTGACGCCCGCTCGAAAGAACGCGCCGTGCGCACCACCGCCGAAGCCCCGGTCGATGCCCACCCAAGCATCCGTATCACCCTGGCCGACGGTTCCCTGGCGCCGCTGGACATGGGCCGCCTGAACACCATCATTACCGAAGCGTGCGAAGGCCTGGCCGAAGTCGACGGCGACCTGATCCAGCGCGAAACCCTGAAGAACCTGTACGACGGCGTGGCCCTGAAGGACGTCAACACCGCCCTGGTGATGACCGCCCGTACCCTGGTAGAGCGCGAGCCGAACTACTCGTTCGTGACCGCCCGCCTGCTGATGGACACCCTGCGTGCCGAAGGCCTGGGCTTCCTGGAAGTGGCCGACAGCGCCACCCACCACGAGATGGCCGACCTGTACGCCAAGGCGCTGCCTGCCTACGTGGCAAAAGGCATCGAGTTCGAACTGCTGAACCCGGTACTGGCCGAGTTCGACCTGGTGAAACTGGGCAACGCCATCAACCACGAGCGCGACCAGCAGTTCACCTACCTGGGCCTGCAAACCCTGTACGACCGCTACTTCATCCACAAGGATGGCGTGCGTTTCGAACTGCCGCAGATCTTCTTCATGCGCGTGGCCATGGGCCTGGCGATCGAAGAGAAGCAACGCGAAGACCGCGCGATCGAGTTCTACAACCTGCTGTCGTCCTTCGACTACATGGCCTCGACCCCGACCCTGTTCAACGCCGGCACCCTGCGTCCACAGCTGTCCAGCTGCTACCTGACCACTGTGCCGGATGACCTGTCGGGCATCTACCACGCCATCCACGACAACGCCATGCTGTCCAAATTCGCGGGCGGCCTGGGCAACGACTGGACTCCGGTCCGTGCGCTGGGTTCGTACATCAAGGGCACCAACGGCAAGTCCCAAGGCGTGGTGCCGTTCCTGAAAGTGGTGAACGACACCGCCGTGGCCGTGAACCAGGGTGGCAAGCGCAAGGGCGCTGTCTGTGCCTACCTGGAAACCTGGCACCTGGACATCGAAGAGTTCATCGAACTGCGCAAGAACACCGGTGATGACCGTCGTCGTACCCACGACATGAACACCGCCAACTGGATCCCTGACCTGTTCATGAAGCGCGTCTTCGATGACGGCAAGTGGACCCTGTTCTCGCCGAACGAAGTGCCAGACCTGCACGACCTGACCGGCAAGGCCTTCGAAGAGCGCTACGAGTACTACGAAGCCCTGACCGAGTACAACAAGATCAAGGTGTTCAAGACCATCCAGGCCAAAGACCTGTGGCGCAAGATGCTGTCGATGCTGTTCGAGACCGGCCACCCATGGTTGACCTTCAAGGACCCATGCAACCTGCGTTCGCCGCAGCAGCACGTGGGCGTGGTCCACAGCTCGAACCTGTGCACCGAGATCACCCTGAACACCAACAAGGACGAGATCGCCGTCTGCAACCTGGGCTCCATCAACCTGCCGAACCACATCGTCGACGGCAAGCTGGACACCGCCAAGCTGCAGCGCACCGTGAACACCGCAGTCCGCATGCTCGATAACGTTATCGACATCAACTACTACTCGGTGCCACAGGCCAAGAACTCGAACTTCAAGCACCGTCCAGTCGGCCTGGGCATCATGGGCTTCCAGGACGCGCTGTACCTGCAGCACATCCCGTACGGTTCCGACGCTGCCGTCGAGTTCGCCGACAAGTCCATGGAAGCGGTGAGCTACTTCGCCATCCAGGCTTCCTGCGACCTGGCCGACGAGCGCGGCGCCTACGAGACCTTCCAGGGTTCGCTGTGGTCCAAGGGCATCCTGCCACTGGACTCGCAACAGATCCTGATCGAAGCCCGTGGCCAAAAGTACATCGACGTCGACCTGAACGAATCGCTGGACTGGGCTCCGGTCCGTGCCCGCGTGCAGAAAGGCATTCGTAACTCGAACATCATGGCCATCGCACCGACCGCCACCATCGCCAACATCACTGGCGTGTCGCAGTCGATCGAACCGACCTACCAGAACCTGTACGTGAAATCGAACCTGTCGGGCGAATTCACCGTGATCAACCCATACCTGGTACGCGACCTGAAGGCCCGCGGCCTGTGGGACGCGGTCATGATCAACGACCTGAAGTACTACGACGGTTCCGTGCAGCAGATCGAGCGCATCCCGCAAGAGCTCAAAGACCTCTACGCGACCGCCTTCGAAGTGGAAACCAAGTGGATCGTCGACGCCGCCAGCCGTCGCCAGAAGTGGATCGACCAGGCTCAGTCGCTGAACCTGTACATCGCTGGCGCCTCGGGCAAGAAACTGGACGTGACCTACCGCATGGCCTGGTACCGTGGCCTGAAAACCACCTACTACCTCCGTGCCCTGGCCGCGACCAGCACCGAGAAGTCGACCATCAACACCGGCAAGCTGAACGCTGTGTCGAGCGGTGGTGACAGCGCACCGGTGCAGGCCGCAGGCCCAGCGCCAGTGCCTAAGGCTTGCGCGATTGACGAGCCGGATTGCGAAGCTTGCCAATAAGGCTTAGCTAGCAGCACGAAAAGGCCAACCTTCGGGTTGGCTTTTTTGTGCCTGCTATTTCATACCCCGTAGCAGCGGCCGCAAGGCCGCGTCACAACCACCCCCTCTTCACCTGCCCCCCACCCGCACCAACCTCAAACCCAACCGCGACACACAGCCACACACGCCGGAAACACCCCGAAATCCGCCTTGCGATTCCGCCACCAAAACACTATATTTAGTGCCTGCAAACGCACAGCAACACCACATACGCGATTCGCCCGCCTACTCAGGCAAAACCCGTTTGCAAACAAAGGGCTCCATGACGCCCTATCCAAAATAGCGAATTGATTGCGCCACGATGAACACGGACGCTGCAATATTCCGTATAATCGCGTCCCCCAACACAGGGCAAAAACCATGACGACTTGCATACCTGACTTCGGCCTCAACCCCGCCGTTCACCGCAAGCGTCACTGCTGATTCCGATCATGCGCAGCGGTCGCCACGAAACGTAGCGGCCGGGCAATCCGAACAATTTAGCAATGCCATCCGTCCAGCCTTCGTGCGCTAAACGGCCAATGGCAACCTCATCTTAAAATCCATCCGGTCGCCCGCGGGCAGACCCAAGCAGGAGCCTTCATCACCATGCTGAGCTGGGACGAATTCGACAAAGAAGACGGCGAACAACCCGCCAAAGGCGCCAACGCCGGCCACGCCGCTGAAGCAGCCATGGACAAACTCGACAGCGCCGGTGCCGGTGCTGCCCAGGAAGCCCGCGCCGTCACCGCCAACGACTCCGCCGCCGTAGCCCGCGCCAAGGCCGCCCTCGACAAGCTCGACGTCGCCGAAGGCCTGGCCGAGCTGGAAGGCTCCGCCGCCCGCGTCGCCGTTGACGAAAAGCGCATGATCAACTGCCGCGCCGACCTCAACCAACTCGTACCGTTCAAGTACGACTGGGCCTGGCAGAAGTACCTGGACGGCTGCGCAAACCACTGGATGCCGCAAGAAGTCAACATGACCGCCGACATCGCCACCTGGCGTAACCCGGAAGGCCTGACCGACGACGAGCGCCGCATCGTCATGCGCAACCTGGGCTTCTTCAGCACCGCCGACTCCCTGGTTGCCAACAACCTGGCCCTGGCCGTGTACCGCCTGATCACCAACCCGGAGTGCCGCCAGTACATCCTGCGCCAGGCCTTCGAAGAGGCGATCCACACCCACGCCTACCAGTACTGCATCGAATCGCTGGGCATGGACGAAGGCGAAATCTTCAACATGTACCACGAGATCCCATCGGTCGCCAAAAAGGCAGCCTGGGGCCTGAAGTACACCCGCGCCATCTCTGACCCGGAATTCAACACCGGCACCCCAGAGACCGACAAGGAACTGCTGCGCAACCTGATCGCCTACTACTGCGTACTGGAAGGCATCTTCTTCTACTGCGGCTTCACCCAGATCCTGTCCATGGGCCGCCGCAACAAGATGACCGGCGTCGCCGAACAGTTCCAGTACATCCTGCGCGACGAGTCGATGCACCTGAACTTCGGTATCGACGTGATCAACCAGATCAAGATCGAAAACCCGCACCTGTGGGACGCCGAGCTGAAGGAAGAAGCTTCGCAGATGATTCTGCAGGGCACCCAGCTGGAAATCGAATACGCGCGTGACACCATGCCTCGCGGCGTGCTGGGCATGAACGCGGCGATGATGGAAGACTACCTGAAGTTCATCGCCAACCGTCGCCTGTCGCAGATTGGCTTGAAGGAAGAGTACCCAGGGACTACTAACCCGTTCCCTTGGATGAGCGAGATCATGGACTTGAAGAAGGAGAAGAACTTCTTTGAGACGCGGGTTATCGAGTATCAGACTGGTGGGGCGTTGAGCTGGGATTGATTTGATCCTGGATCACTCGAAGAGGCTGCCAATTGGCAGCCTTTTTTGTGCCCGACGATCCAGCGCCCCCATGAGGTGATGGGGGCATGCGTTCATTGCGGCCCGAACTGGTTCTGCCTCTACACGAAAAGCCAGTTCGGCAGCGGCTAAGAGCCCGCTCTAAGGCGCCACCACCACCCCCTGCCCCACATCCACCTCATCCAGCTTCTCGAACCGGCCTACCTGCGCAGTCCCCACCAGTTTGGCCCGCACGTTGCGCGCATTGGCCTTCTTTCCCGTGGCCGCGATCGCTTCCCACCACAGCGCCGCCACGCCCGCCACGTGTGGGCAGGCCATGCTGGTGCCGCTCAGGGTCTTGAGGCCGCCGCCGGGCCAGGCGGAGGTGATGTCGACGCCGGGCGCGCTGAGGGTGGCGAAGCAGTTGGAGAAGTCGGCGACGCTGTAGTACGCGCCGTCACGGCCGATGGCGGCGACGGACAGCACGTCGTCGGCGGCGGCCGGCAGGGAGGCGGCAATGCGGTATTCCGGGTCGGTTTTGCGGCGGCTTTCATTGCCGGCGGCGGCGATGACCAGGGTGCTGCTGCCGAAGGCGGCGCGGGCCTTGGTCATGGCCATGATGGCGTCGAACATGCGCAGGTTGGCACGGTAGGTTTCCAGCGCGTTGGAGGTCGCCAGTTGCACCGGCCAGCCGTTGCCAGCCAGGGTCTTGACCATGCCGGTGAAGTCGAAGCCCAGGGACAGGGAGATGATACCGGCGCGCTGGTCCAGGGCCCACAGCAGGCCGTCGAAGACCATTTCCGAGCTGCCGCTGCCGTCGTTGGCCAGTACCTTGCCGATCAGGCCGCGACTGACGCCCGGGGCGACGCCGATGCGTTCGTCCAGGCCACTGCCGAAAATAGTCCCGGCGCAATGGGTGCCATGGCCTTGGACGTCACCGTTGCCGTCGCCGCTGAAGTCCTTTTCCAGCAGCACCAGGCCGGCGAAGGCTGGATGCGTGGCGTCGATGCCGGTGTCCAGCACGGCAACGCTGACGCCAGCACCGGTGTACTGGCTGGCGGTGGCCCCCACGGCGTCGGCGCCCCAGCAGGGCTTGTGGCGGGCGGCCCGGGAGTTTTGGGGGGCGATGAGCCGGGTCGGCATTTTCGGCGCGACCAGGGCCACGTCGGGCTCGGCGTTGAGCTCGGCCAGGGCGTGGGCGGGTATGCGTTCAAGGGACAGGCTGGGCTCGGCGGGTTCGGCGTCCTTGCTGGCCAGGCTGGCGAAGCCGGTGCGGCCTTGGGGGGCTTCGCGGCGTAGCACGATGTACTCTCTCATGGTGACGGTCCTTGTGGTCGGGATGGCGATGCCATCGGGACCTTAGGCGCCCGGTACCGCACCACGGCAGAGGGAAAGCCGCTTACAGGTAGTCTTGGGTGCAGGCACTGGCGACGATCAGCAGACCAATGAAGGGCACGATCAGCAAGGTGCTGATGGCCATGGACACTACATTCGCCACATAGGGATGTACCCACCGAGGCAGCTTCTGCGCCACCCCATCCGCCAACGGCGCCGCCACCAGGGCACCGAGCACGGCGCTCAGCGCCACCACCAGCGCGCTGCCGCCGTGGGTGAGCACCGCGGCAGGCACCACGGAGACGATGGGGATGTAGGTGGGGTACCAGCCCTTGGCCATCCAATGCCCGCGCCACAGGTAGATGCCGATGGCCGAGCTCAGCGCCTGGCCGATGAGAATCGGCAGCAGCAGGCCTGTGCCGTAGACCGGGCTGGCGGGGTTGAGCCACCAGGCCAGCAGCACGCCGCCGAGCAGGCCAAGACTGGCCAGTTCGTTGCCAAAAAACGGCATCTCGGAGAAGTCGGCGAGCACGCGGCGCAGGCCCCAGACCAGGCCGTGTTTTTGCGCAGGCGCGGGGAGCGCAGTGACGGCTGCCACGCTGCCGGGCTTGACCAGGGCCGGGAACCATTTGCACAGCAGGAACGCGACGAAACCGGCCAGCGCCATGCCGGACACTGCCCCCACCACGGCGGGAATTTTCCACGGCACGCAGACATAGTTGACCAGCACCAGGCTCGCCGGGGTGACCAGCAACGCGCCGAACACCGCACCGGTGACGGTGATGCGCCAGCCGGGGCCATGCATCAGCACCAGCGCAGCGGGCACGGAGACGAAGGCGACGAAAGTGGGCTGCCAGGTGTCGGCGTCCAGGGTCCAGCCCCACAAGAGGTTGCTCAGCACCAGGCTCAGCAACGAACTGGTCACCAGCCAGGGCCACAGGCCGCTGCCGTAGGCGATGGCGAAGCCCTGCCAGCGCTTGCCGGTGCTGTTGGCCCACCAGGCCAGACCGGCACCCGCCAGCAGGCCGATGGCGGCGAACTCATGTTTGTAGAAGGCGAACTCGCTGATGTCGCCGATCCCCCAGCGCAGCCAGGCGCCGGGCTGGTCGAGGTTGTTGACGATGTCGTTGTAGGTGGGCCAGTTGGCCTCCAGCACCAGGCCATGGGCCAGCAACAGCCCGGCGATGAAGCTGAGCGCTGCCACGGCCAGCAGCAGGCAGAGCACCGGACGGGCCTGGATGGGCAAGGTGGGGCTGAGGGTGTCGCGGGGCATGGGAGGTCCTGTTCATTCACCTGGATGGTTTACCAATCAGAAACCAATCGTTCAGGTGTAAAAAATCAGCCGTTTCCGGTTAGTGCGTAGGACCTTTCCCAATAGCGGCTTTTGCTGCATAAACCGCGCCCATGTGCGTATGCCGGGCGGTACACGCATTCATGTTCGGGACAGGTGAAAAGGATTACTGTTTAGGTAGGCCCTGGCTGGCGTGGCAGGGCTGCGGTGCCTGGGGCGCGTGTGCCACCGGGCGCCTGACCGGCTTGGGCATCGGACTTGGGCTATTATCAAGTGGGATGCACGGGTGTTTTCCGGCCACCGCGGCGACCGGATGACCTGGACGCGACTGTCCACTCCCCACGGGAGCGAAGCTCAACCGCCCACGCGAAAACCGCCGTAGGACTTTTCATCTGGCAGGCATCATGAACATCAATCGGATCAAACGCAGTGTGCTTATTGGCGTACTCGCTGCTGCAACCGGGCTGTCGGCCCCGGCGTTCGCCGGCCCCCATGGCGGCGGATGGCATGGTGGTGGCGGCTGGCATCGCGGTGGGGGCTGGGGCGGTGGCGGCTGGTGGGGGCTGGGTATCGGCCTAGGCCTGGGGTATACCGCAGCGGTGGTAGCGGATTCCTACTACTACCCGCGCACGACCTATTACTACCCTGCCACCAACTATTACTACCCAGCGTACGGCTACTACGCGCCGGCGCCGGTGTACCAGGCAGCACCGGTTTACCAGCAGGCCGCGCCGGTACAGACCTCGGCCGTACCGCCGCCACCCGCCCAGGCGAATTCGGACTGGTATTACTGCCGGTCCAGCCAGGCGTACTACCCGAACGTGCGCACGTGCAGCGTGCCATGGCAGCAGGTACCGGCCACCCCACCGGGAAACATCCGCTGACAGCCCTGTAGCAGCGGCCGCCAGGCCGCGTCTGGGCCCCTGCGCAGCATCGGATGCAACGCGTGCGGCCTGACGCAGCCTGGCGGCAGCTGCTACGGGGGGTCGTTTTCCGGGCAATAAAAAACCCGCCGAAGCGGGTTCTTTTGTGGCCTTCCAACATCCTGTCGGAGCGCATCCGTGCTGGCCTGTCTTCCGTGACTGAGCGCGTCCTGCGCATCACCTGTGTAGCTAGATTAAGCCTGGATCCGAGTCGGCAATAGAGGAGATCACTGGCACCGCGTGTAAGCCTTTCGCCATGCCCTATGTAACCTCCGTTTATCACCGGCAACAAAAAACCCGCCGAAGCGGGTTTAGTGTCCTGGCCATTCCAACCTCCCTGTCGGGCTGCGTCCTTTCAATGGCCAACCATCCTTGGCGCTGAAGCGCTTCCTTGGCTTCAGTTGTTGGATCCAGAATATCGATACATCTCCCCCGACAAAAGAGGAGATCGCTGCGCCCGCGTGTAAGCCTTTCGCCATAAAACCACCAAACACAAAATCCCGTAGCAGCGGCCGCAGGCCGCGTCCTAGCCGCCAAGCGTCATTTCAAAGGCAATAAAAAACCCGCCGAAGCGGGTTCTTTTATGGCCTTCCAACATCCTGTCGGAGCGCATCCGTGCTGGCCTGTCTTCCGTGACTGAGCGCGTCCTGCGCATCACCTGTGTAGCTAGATTAATCCTGGATCCGAGTGGGCAATAGAGGAGATCGCTGTGGCGGCGTGTAAGCCTTCGGCTATGGGCGGTGTAACACGACGCTGAGCCTGGTGAAGGGCGCGGCCGAGTTGGCTGGTTTCCATTTCCGGTATTGCTGAAGGACGCTTCCTACGTATGTGAATGAGTTTTCGCATGGCCTGGCGAGAGCCCACGGCTAGAGCGTTTGTCTTATCCCATGGGTTGGCCAACCTGAGTTATCGAAGCGCGGTGGTGGCGCTGGTCGGTGCGTCGACTCACTGCCCACCTGCCCCTATTGTCGTTGGTCTTTTCTGACCATCGAGCAGCGACTGATCATGACCAAGACTTCAAACGACCCGGGCTTGCAGACCAGCTTTACCGAGGTGGCCTTGTTGATTTCAGGGGCACGGCAACGGGCGGCACAGGCGGTGAATACGCAGTTGATTGAGCTGTATTGGCAGGTGGGTGGATATATTTCCAAGAAATTGGAAGAGGCTGAATGGGGTGAAGGAGTTGTCGCTCAACTGGCGGCCTACCTTGAGAAGACCCAGCCAGGGCTCCGCGGCTTTACCGCCCGCAACCTTTTTCGCATGCGACAGTTCTACCAGGCTTACGCAGGCAACGAACTAGTGTCAGCACTGCTGACACAATTGCCATGGACGCAGAACCTGATCATCCTCAGCCAGAGCAAACGCCCAGAAGAAAGGGAGTTTTACCTCAGGATGGCAATCCGGGAAAAGTGGTCGACGCGCGAGCTTGAACGCCAATTCAAAACCGCTCTCTTCGAACGCACCGTCCTGGAGCCCGCCAAATCCACCCCCTCCATCGCCACCACCCACCCTGCCGCTCTCGACGTGTTTCGTGACGCTTATGTAGTGGAGTTTCTCGGCCTGCCCAACAAGCATGGCGAAGCCGACCTGCACGCTGGCCTCCTCCTGAGGCTCAAGGACTTCCTGGCTGAACTGGGCCGCGACTTCTGCTTCGTCGGCTCACAGTACCCGTTGCAGGTAGGCCACCGCGATTTCACCCTGGACCTGCTGTTCTTCCACCGTGGCCTCAACTGCCTGGTGGCGCTGGAACTCAAGGTAGGCCGCTTTGAGCCGGAGTATCTGGGCAAGCTGGAGTTCTACCTGGAAGCCTTGGACCGCGACGTGCGCAAGCCCCATGAGAACCCGGCGATAGGCGTGCTGCTGTGCGCCAGCAGTGATGATGAAGTGGTGGAGTACGCGTTGAACCGATCACTGTCGCCGGCTTTGATCGCGGAGTATCAGACGCAGCTGCCAGACAAGCGCCTGTGGCAGGCCAAGTTGCAGGAGTTCTTTAACCTGGATGCCCCCTGCGCCGAACCCCAGGCAACAAAAAACCCGCCGAAGCGGGTCTAGTGTCCTGGCCATTCCAACCTCCCTGTCGGGCTGCGTCCTTTCAATGGCCAACCATCCTTGGCGCTGAAGCGCTTCCTTGGCTTCAGTTGTTGGATCCAGAATATCGATACACCGCCCCCGACAAAAGAGGAGATCCCCGCGCCAACGTGTAAGCCTTTCGCCATAAAACCACCAAACACAAAATCCCGTAGCAGCGGCCGCAGGCCGCGTCCCAGCCGCCAAACGTCATTTCAAAGGCAATAAAAAACCCGCCGAAGCGGGTTCTTTTGTGGCCTTCCAACATCCTGTCGGAGCGCGTTCCGTGCTGGCCTGTCTTCCGTGACTGAGCGCGTCCTGCGCATCACCTGTGTAGCTAGATTACCCAGCCACCCGGGGGCGCAATAGAGGACATCGCTGGCAGCGCGTGTAAGCCTTTCGCCATGGCGGCTGTAAACGCTGCGATCAGCGCCCGCAGCACTGCTTGTATTTCTTGCCGCTGCCGCACGGGCACGGGTCGTTGCGGCCCACTTTCACTTCGTTGCGCACGGTCTGCAGGTCGATCGGCTCGTCGCCGGTGCGCTGCTCGGCCCAGTAGGCGTGCAGCTCGCGGGCGGCGTTGGCCAGGGCGTCTGGCAGGTCGGCAGCAGGTTTGCCGGCCTGCTTGTCGGCGTCCAGTTGGCTGAAGATGAAGTTCAACGCGGCGGTGGGCGCTTCGGGCATCTGGCTCCAGCCGCTGACCAGGGTGGTGGCGCCACGCAGGTAGCCCACGCACCAGTCCAGCACGTCCAGGCCTTCGCCGTCTTCGGCCTGGTTGAAGATGGGGTGGTAGTCGGCCGGTTGCTCGACCAGCAGCATGGAGATCTGGTTCAGGTGCTGGATCAACGCGTCGAAGAAGCGCTGGTAGGTATCCTCGCTCTTCCATTTCGGCAGGTCGCCGCCGCCCCAGAACGACAGGTACCAGGCGTCGAACGGGATGTCGCTCTTGTAGGACATGACGGCCGTCAGGTAGCCGTCCATTTCCGACACCGTGCGCACGCCGGACTCGACCGCGAACGCGTCCAGCTGAGCCTGGATGAAGTCGAACTGCTCGGGGGTCAGGGGGTCGTTGCTGATGGTGTAGGCCATGGCGGGTGTCCTGTAGGGCAAAGGGGGCACAATCAAGGGTATCAGGGTAAAACGTCAGGCAACAAAAAAGGGTGACCCTTTCGGATCACCCTTTTCTCACCGCCCAGCAGAGCGGATTTTGTTTGGTAGGCGCGATTGGACTCGAACCAACGACCCCCACCATGTCAAGGTGGTGCTCTAACCAACTGAGCTACGTGCCTGCTGTGGGGCGGCATTCTACGGATTTAACGCGGGCTGTCAACACAGGCGTGCGCAATTGTGACAACTGCGCCAGGCAGGGGGCTACACTGACTACCTGGAATGTTGAATCAGGGAGGCTGTCTCGTGAAAAGAACAACGCTGTCACTTGCCCTTTGCTCTGCCCTTCTCGCGCTTTGCGCCTGCTCGCCCGACCCCAACGCACCCAAGGTGGACTACCGCAGCCTGCTCACCGCCGACCAGCAACTGGACCCTGCCAAGGTGCAGGACGCCCGCGCCAAGTGCGCCGCCATGCCCGCCAGCCAACAGAACGACAATGACTGGTGCGCCGCCGTGCGCAAGGCGGCCGATTGCGCCAAGGAAAGACTCTGCCCCTGACGTGCTGCACTTGCGCGCAGGATAAGCTTGCAGCACCCTTGCTTCCCCGCGCCGTGCCCCACCCCCCGGTGGCGCGGCTGTCCAGGAGCAACCGATGGTTCGTACCCTTTCCCACGCCGCGCTGATCGCCGCGGCCCTGGCACTGGCCGCACCGGCCATGGCCCAGACCCACGCCCATGCCCACGCCAAGCACGCTGCCCCCGCGAAAAAGCCTGCGCCTACCGGGCCGAAGGTAGCGACGCTCAAGGGCAAGTTCAGCTTCACCCTGCCGGCCGGCTACGTGGCCAGCAGCATGGACGCAGGTGATGAAAAGGACGGCACCACCGGCGCCACCGGCACCCTGTACCAGAGCGAAAAGGAAAAGCGCGTGGTGATGGCCAGCGAAGGCCCGACGCCGCAGCAGGCCAGCGTCAGCGACTACGACCCGGCGTTCCTCGACGCCGCCGTGCAGGACTTCGTCAAGCAGCAAAGCGCCGGCCTGCCGGACTTCAAGAAGACCGGCGAGAAGGAATTCACCATCAAGGGCCTGGGCGTGCGCGAAATCGACAGCACCGCCACCCAGGGTGGTGGCCGCACGCTGTCGAGCACCTTCCTGGCCGGGTCAGGCACCAGCATGTCGATCGTGCAGGTGATCTCGCGGGCGGATGACCAGAAAGGGCATGAGGCGTTGGTGAAGCGGATTACATCCGGAAAGTAAGCCGGCCCCGCAGCCTTCGGCAGCGCTACGGAGCGTCAGGATTCCGAGGTGATAGCACCGCTCAGGAATTCTTCAGCCACTTCCTCTGAGGCGGCTTCGAACTGATCGGATATCACCAGGCGCCCCTTTAAGCGCCCTGGTATACGTAACACGCTATCACTCTGGTGATGGCGCTCACTGTCTTCAGCATGATGATTGACGGTGGGTTCGCGCATGCTGGGTAGTCCTGTCGTCTAAGGGCGACCATTCAACCACTAAATACACTTCACCAATTCCGAAAACCGTGTGAGCAGTTTCCCAGCGCTTAGCCTCAATGCAAACAGCACTGCTTGAACTTCTTCCCACTTCCACAAGGACAAGGGTCATTGCGCCCCACCTTCTCCCCCGCCCGCACCGGCTCGCTCGGTTTGCGCTGGGCCAGCCAGTAGGCGTGCAGGGTCAGCGCGCCGATGCAGACCATGTCGGCCGCTTCTTCCGGGTCGATTTCTTCCTCTTCGGTTTCGTCGTCGTAGGTGTGGATGAGGATGCCGGCCAGCAACTCCTGTTCCTCTTCCGGCAGGCCCGGCCAGCCGTCGCCCATGACCACGCCGCGCTCGTAGCCAAAGCACCAGTCTTCGACGCTGAGGGTGAAGTGGCCGTCTTCGTGCTCGTCTTCCATGAAGATGGGCGAGAACTCTTCGGCGTTTTCGATCAGCTTGCCGGCGATTTCGTTCATGTGCTGGATGACCAGGCTGATGAAGCGCTCGCACTGCTGATCGCTTTCCCACTTGGGCAGGAATTCGACGCCGCCCCACAGCGCCTCGAACCACTCTTCGAACGGGATCACCACCGGGCCGGACACCAGCGCGGTCAGGTAGCCGTCCAGCTCCGAGGTGTTCCAGACGGAGGTTTCGCTCTTGTGTTGCTCAAGCATCGACTCGATGAAGTCCCATTGGGCATCGGTCAGGGGTGCAGCGCTTGGAGTGGTCATGGGTTTGGGCCGTGGGGAGATAGATAACAGTGTAAGTCGATTTACCGCGCAACGTAGTCCGCTGGGCAATAGCTGGGCGGCATTATGACGGTTTGCCGTGGGAAGCACGGCTTGGATGACACATTTATTTCGCAAAAGTGATGGAGTGTCATAAAGCCATCATGCGCAACTGTTACAACCGCTGGCGTCGTTTTCAAATGAGTCAGCCGCCGTGAACCTTCGTTTTTCCCTGCGCCGCACGCCTTCCTCCCGCCCTGCCCTGCTGCGCCGCATGAGCATCGGCAAGCGCCTGCTGGCCAGCTTCGGCCTGTGTGCCCTGCTGCTGGCCGGGCTTGGCGGCCTGTGCCTGGCGGCGATGCAGCACATTCGCCACCAGGGCGAACTGATTGAACAGGGGCCGCTGTCGAGCATCGCCCAGGCCGATGCCATCGCCATCGACTTGGGCAAGATGCGCACCGAGGCCGCGCTGCTGCTGGTGTACGCCAATGACCCGGCCGAGCTGGTGAACCGCAAGATCAACCTGCAGCAGCTGAGTACCGAGGTGGACCAGGGCTTCACCCAGTACCTGGCCAAGGTACCGGAAGGCACCGAGCATGACTCGATCAAATTGCTGCAGGACGCTTCCCAGCAGTTTGTCAGCCTGTTCAAGCAGGCCATCGACCTGGTGGAACAGAAGCAACTGAGCGAAGCCACCAACCTGTCCAACAACGGCCTGGCCAACCAGGGCGCGCTGATGGACATGCAGGTGCAGTTGCTGCGCGAACTGAACAAGCAGACCAGCGCCCAGGCCCTGGAAAACACCGCCAGCACCTTCGGCAAGGTGCAACTGGTGCTGCCCATCGCCATTGCCGTGGCGCTGGCGTTGATGCTGCTGCAGGCCTGGCGCCTGAGCGTGAGCATCACCCGGCCGCTGCGCCAGGCGTTGCAGGTAGCCACCACCGTGGCCAACGGCGACCTCAGCCAGCCCGTGGTCGCCCACGGCCAGGATGAGGTGGCGCAACTGCTGCAGGCATTGGGGCACATGCGTGACCAGCTGCACGGGGTGATCCAGCAGATCGGCGGCGCCGTGGGCCGGCTCAACTCGGCCACCCAGGAAATGGGCGCGATCATGCACGACAGCGCCCAGGGCCTGCAGCAGCAATACAGCGAGATCGAGCAGGCCGCCACCGCCGTGACGCAGATGAGCCAGGCGGTAGAGGAAGTGGCCGGCAATGCCGTGGAGACCTCCACCGAGTCGCGCAGCTCCAGCACCGCTGTGCGCGAAGGCCAACAGCAACTGGACGAGACCATGGCCGACATCGGCGCCCTGGCCGACCAGGTGGAGCAGGCCAGCCTGCGCGCCCAGGCCCTGGCCACCGAAACCCTGGGCATCAGCAAGGTGCTGGAGGTGATCCGCAACGTCGCCGACCAGACCAACCTGCTGGCGCTGAACGCGGCCATCGAGGCGGCGCGCGCGGGCGAAGCCGGCCGTGGCTTTGCCGTGGTGGCGGATGAGGTGCGCGGGCTGGCCCATCGCACCGGAGCCTCGACGCGGGAGATCGAGCAGATGATGGCCGGCATTCACACCGGCACCGGCCAGACAGTGCAGGCCCTGGCCGAAAGCGCCGCCCAGGCCGGCCGCACCCGTGAGCGGGCGCAGGTGGCCAAGGACGTGCTGGGCAGTATTTCCAGGTCGGTGGCGGGTATCGACGAACGTAATCAGGTGATTGCCACCGCGGCCGAACAGCAGGCGCAGGTGGCCCGTGAAGTGGACCGCAACCTGGTGCGCATTCGCGACCTGTCGATGCAGACCGCCAGCGGCGCGGCGCAGACCAGCACCGCCAGCCAGGAACTGGGCCGCCTGGCGGTGGAACTGGACGGGATGCTGGGGCGGTTTTCGCTGTAACCTTGTAGCCGCTGCCGCCAGGCTGCCCCGGCCCTATGCCTCGCTGGAGATATCCAGCGGACGCCAGGGCCAGCGCAGCCTTCGGCAGCGGCTACACAGTAGCGGTAGCGCCGGGATCAGTTCGCCGGCAGCGCCAGCTTCACCCCACCCGGATGCTGCGCGATCATGCCATAAGGCAACACCGACCACTCCGTGCCCTCGCACATCCGCGCCACCCGCGCAAAGCTTGGGCCGAAGGCGATGCCCTTGTCGGTGAAGTGCCAGGTCGGGAAGTTCCACACCTGGGGGTCGCTGTAATCGCAGTCGTTTTCATCCGCCGGTTTTTTCATCTCGTTGGGGTACAGCTGCTTGAACTGTGCCACCAGCCACGGCGCCAGGGATTTCTCCCGGTAGTTGGAGAATTTGTCGAAATCCACGTCAGCCTCTTCCGATTGCTGCGCACCTTCACGGTCGTCGTAGTGGAACGCCGGGCCCTCGCCCACCCACAGCACATCTTCCAGCGACAACGGCTTGCCGTGGTTGACGTCGAAGTTGATCGGCGCATCGCCGAAGTCCGGGTGCGCGCCGCCGCAGTAGTAGCTGGTGTAGACGCTGACGCTGACGACGGCGGGCGACAGGAAGGTGGGCGTCACGGTCTGGTCGTACTCGCCCTCGCCGAAGCGGGTGCTGCCCAGCATGCACTCGTGGTAGCTGACCACCTCGCTCCACAGCCGCGCCCGCAACGCCTGGTTGACCCGGGTCAGTTGTGGCTCGGGGTAGCCGGACGCCACTTCGAACAGCTGGATCTTCGAGTTGGGCTCGCCGCGCCACTGCAGCGGGTAGCCCATGAAGCTGTCGCGCTTGCCATTCACCAGCGGCAGTTGCAGCAGGCGCAGGTAGTCATAGGGGGCGTTGTCGTGCAACTGCACCCAGAACGGATCGGCGCCGGCGGCGGTGTCGGGTACCTGCGCCGGCTTGAGCTGGACCTTCAGCGCCTTGCCGCCGCTTTTCTGCCACTGGCCCTCCCAGCCGTCATCACTGGCGTGCTGCAGCTGCAGGCGCGGGCGCGGGGTGTCGCTGTTGTCGTCCAGGCCTTCGTCCAGGGTCAGCTGGTCGTCGGCCAAGGTGCCGGACAGGGCCAGGTCACGGTGGTATTTCTCATAGAAATAGCGCCCGCTGACCTGCTCGGGGTTGGTCATGTCGAGGTCGACCACCACCGGCATGCCTCCCAGGGTACCGGTGTACACCTGGGCTTGAACCGCGCCGGCCACCAGGCTCAGCGACAACACACAAGGCCGCAGCCATCCATTGGTCATGGAGAAAATCCTTACAGGGCAATACGCCGATTATGGCTGAAGGCTGGCGGTACCGAACAGCTGCACCGCCACCAGTTCGCCCTGCTGCTCCTGCAACCGCAGCGGCGCGGTGCCGCCGGGCATCTGCACCCGCACCTGCCCGGCCTGCACCAGGCCCACGCGCCAGGCCGCGCAGGCCACGGCGGTGGCGCTGGTGCCAGAGGACTCGGTAGCGCCCTCGCCGCGCTCGAACACCCGTGCCTCCAGGTGCTGCGGGCCACGCCACGCGGCCCATTGCAGGTTGATGCCAGCCGGGCATGGCAGCCCCTTGCCCTGGCCACCGCTGCGCGAATAGGCAATGGCGGTCAGCGCCGCGTCCAGGGCCGGGGCGCGCAACTGGGCCATGCTCGGCAGGGCCTCGGCGCTGTCGAGCCACGTCACGCAGTGGGGGTTGCCGATGCGCACGAAGACGCTGCGCTGCCAGTGCTCGTCGATGGCTGCCAGGCTCGGCACGGTAAACACCTGCTGGCCGTTGAACGTGGCCGCCTGCACCTGCTCGGCGCCCACGGCCTGGGGCCCGAACGCCGGCGCGCCCAGGTCCAGCCAGAAGCCCGGCACGCCCTCGACGCTGGCCGGCTCGACGCTGACCGATACTGGCGACGGCGCGTCGGTTTTGTCATGGTGCACGTTGAGGGTGAAGGCCTGCCCGCCGCTGACCTGGCCCTGGTCGCTCAGGGCCTGGGAGAAGATGGTCAGGCCGTTGCCGCTGCGTTCGGCCAGGCTGCCGTCGGTGTTGACGATCAGCAGGTCAAACGGCGCCTGCGCCTGGAAGGGTCCCACCAGCAGGCCGTCGCTGCGGTGGGCCTTGGCGCCAGCCGGGCGCGCGCCTTCGGGCCAGTCGCACAGGGCGGCGACGGCGACCTGGGTCCACTGCTCGCGTGTGGCGGCGGCCTGGGCAGCGCTGGCCGGCACGTCGACGCCCAGGCGGCGCAGGTGTTCGGGGGAGCTCACTACGTAGCGATTGCCACGTGCGTCATACAACATGGGGACAGCCTCGCAATGACTGGAAATACACCGACCTTACCGGGAAACGCTGCCGCTGAGTACACTCCTACCTCTTGCCTTTCAACCCCAGGAGCGGCGCCATGCCCTCGCTGATCCGTCGCCGCTGGCGCGCCCTGAGCCTGCTGGTGCTGATACTGCTCGCCCTGCCCTACGGCTGCTCGCGCCTGGCCTACAAGGAGCGCGAGCTGCTGTACAGCATCGAACCGGGCACCGCCAGCTGGTTCAACGGCGTGCCCGCGGGCGTGCAGCAGATGAACATCCCGCTGGACAACGCCCAGCACCTGCACGCCTGGTGGTGGCCGGCGCCGGGCCGGCACGCGCCCACGGTGCTGTACCTGCACGGCACGCGCTGGAACCTCACCGCCCAGGTGCGGCGCATCACCGAGCTGCGCAACCTGGGCTTCTCGGTGCTCGCCATCGACTACCGCGGCTTCGGCGACAGCCCCGGTGGCCTGCCGTCGGAGGCCAGCGTGTACGAGGACGCCCAGGTGGCCTGGCAGCGCATGAGCCAGCTGCAACCCGACGCCGACAAGCGCTTCATCTACGGCCACTCACTGGGCGGCGCCATTGCCATCGACCTGGCCCAGCGCCTGACCCGGCAGCCCGAACCCCAGGCCGCCGGGCTGATCATCGAGTCCACCTTCACCGACCTCGGTGACGCCGCGGCGGCGGTGATCCACACCTCGTTGCCGGTGCGCTGGATCATGTCGGAGAAGTACGATTCCATCGACAAGATCGGCAGCGTCGGCCTGCCGGTGCTGATCGTCCACGGCACCGACGACCGCTACGTGCCGCCGCGCTTCAGCCAGGCGCTTTACGACGCCGCCCACGGGCCCAAGCAGCTGCTGCTGGTGCCCGGCGGCACGCACCTCAACAGCATGACCCTGGGCAGCGCCGACTACGCCCGTGCGCTGCACCAGCTATTCGGCCTGAAGGCCACGCAGGGCGCTGGCTGACGCAACTTTCGGGGGCCGCGCGGGGTCATCTTCATAGGCATCCGCCGGTCCCGTGAACGCAGTCAGGAGCCCCATGGACAGTCAACAAGGCAAGACCCCGGGCCTGTCGCCCGACGAGGAACAGGAAGTCCATGAGAACCAGCCGCCGCGCGCGGCCGTGCTGCACGAAATCATCCGCACCCAGGGCGAGCACGAGCTGTCGCGCAGCGTCGCCGCGCTGTGGTGGTCGGCGCTCGCCGCCGGGCTCACCATGGGCTTGTCGCTGATGGCCATGGGGCTGTTCAACTCACGGCTGCCGGACGTGGAAGCCAGCAAGGTGATCGCCAGCCTGGGCTATTCGGCCGGGTTCCTGGCGGTGATCCTGGCGCGCCAGCAGCTGTTCACCGAGAACACCCTGACGGCGGTGCTGCCACTGATGAGCCACCCTACCCTGGCCAACGCCGGCAAGCTGCTGCGGCTGTGGGCGGTGGTGCTGGTGGGCAACCTGGTGGGGGTGCTGCTGGTGTCCTACGTGATGCTGCACCTGCCGATCTTCGACACCCAGACCGACAAGGCCTTCCTGGAAATCGGCCGCAAGGTGATGGAGAACGACGTGTCGCAGATGTTCGCCAAGGGCATCGTCTCGGGCTGGATGATCGCCACCATGGTGTGGATGATCCCGTCCCAGGAAAGCGCGAAAATGTGGATCATCATCCTCATCACCTACCTGATGGCGCTGGGGGACTTCACCCACATCGTCGTCGGTTCGGCGGAGGTGTCCTACTTGGTGTGGGCCGGCGAGCTGGGCTGGAAGGAGTTCTGGCTGACGTTCGCCGGGCCTACCCTGGCGGGCAACATCATTGGCGGCAGCTTCATCTTCGCGCTGATCAGCCACGCGCAGATCCGCAGCGACAGCGGCACCCCGCCGCCAGACAAGCCCGCGAAAGGTGCGCCGAAAACCCTGTAGCCGCTGCCGCCAGGCTGCGCTGGCCCTCGCATACACTCGAGATCTCCAGCGCGGCCCAGGCCCCGCGCAGCCTGGCGGCAGCGGCTACGCGATCGATACCGGCCGTGCCTCCCCCGGCACACCCTCCCACCACGCCACGCCCTGTTGCGGCGCACGCAGGTTCACCCGCTCACCCATCTGCGGCGTGCTCACCGGCACGCCTTGTGCCCGGGCCAGTGCCACGATGCGCTGGAACGGCTCTTCCCAGTTGTGCGAGGACAGGTCGAAGGTGCCGTTGTGGATGGGCAACAGGCAACGCCCGCGCACGTCCAGGTGCGCCTGCAGGCTTTCCTCCGGTTGCATGTGCACGCTGGGCCAGTTGACGTTGTAGGCGCCGGTTTCCATCAGCGCCAGGTCGAACGGCCCGTAACGCTCGCCAATCTGCTTGAAGCCGTCGAAATAGCCCGAGTCGCCGCTGAAGAAGATCCGCAGGTCAGGCTCCATGATCACCCACGACGCCCACAGGGTGCTGTTGCTGTCGAACAGGCTGCGCCCGGAGAAGTGCTGGGTGGGCGTGGCGGCGAAGCGCGTGCCAGCGACCTCGGTCTCCTGCCACCAGTCCAGCTGGCGTACCTTCGCGGCCGGGATACCCCATTCGATCAGGCGGTCGCCCACGCCCAGGGTGGTCAGGAAGCACTCGGTCTTGTCGGCCAGCTGGCGAATCGCGCTTTCGTCCAGGTGGTCGTAATGGTCGTGGGAAAGAATGACCGCGGTGATGGGCGGCAGCTGCTCGATACCCAGCGGTGGTTGGTGGAAGCGCTTGGGGCCAGCCCATTGCACCGGCGAGGCGCGCTCGGCGAAGACCGGGTCGGTAATGAAGAAGCGCCCGCGCAACTTCATCAGCAAAGTGGAATGGCCCAGGCGCCACAGGCTGGCATCAGGTGATGCAAGCAACTGCTGTTTGTCCAAGTTGTGTACAGGTATTTCCTGATGCGGCCGGGTGCCCGGCGGCTTGCGCAGCAGCAGGTACTTGAAGCCGATGCGCAGCTTCTTGAGAAAACCGTCACGGGGCAGCACCGTGGCGTTGCGGAACTGGCCGTCCACTCGCCGGGAGGCGTCAGCTTCCCCGGTGGCAGCGACTTCGGCGGCGTTCAATGACGATTGACTCATGATAACCAGTACTCCGAGGATCGGGGCGGCCACCAGGCCGTCCGTTGCAGGCGCCCCACGGCTGTAGAGAATACCCCTACACCCGGCTCGGGGAAGCCCCTAGGTGTTACAACGCGTGTCCCAATGCCACTACGGAACGAATAACCGCTGAAATGGCTTGCAAGGCCACTGCCAATGTCCACATTATTTATGCGATAAACCGCACAAACTCTACAAAATCCAACACCCTGTACAAGAATACGGCTGCAATCAGCCCGGTAACTCGACTTATGGAAAACCGCACGGGCAAGGGGTTGTCGTTTGCCAAACGCATTTATGCACCGCGAGTACTGGGCACCGCCCTCTGCCTGATCAGCGTCCTGGCAGGCGTGTACCCGCTGGCACCGCCCACCTGGCTACTGGCCCTGCTGGCCGTGAACGGCCTGGTGTGGCCGCACATTGCCTATCAGCTGGCGCGCAACGCCCAGGCGCCGTTCGAGGCCGAGCGGCGTAACCTGCTGTGCGATGCCCTGTTCTGTGGATTTTGGGTCGCCGTGCTGCATTTCAACCCGCTGCCGTCAATTACCTTGCTGTCCATGGTCACCATGAATAACGTCGCCGGCGGCGGCCTGCGCCTGTTCCTGCATGGCCTGGGGGCGCAGTTGTTGGGGATGCTTGCCGCGGTGACGCTGTTCGGCCTGGGCTGGGCGCCGCAATCCACCCCGGCCCAGGTGCTGGCCTGCCTGCCCATGCTGACCCTCTACCCCCTGGCCGTGGGCTGGGTGTGCTACCGCCTGGCCATCCAGCTGTCGGAACACAAGCGCACCCTCAGCGCCCTGAGCCGCACCGACAGCCTTACCGGGCTGCTCAACCACGGTGCCTGGAAAGATGCGCTCAGCACCAAGTTTCGCAAATGCCAGCGCGACCACACCCCGGCGGTGCTGGCGCTGATCGACATCGACCACTTCAAGGACATCAACGACAGTTTCGGTCATATCGTCGGCGATGAGGTGTTGCGCCACCTGAGCCTGCAACTGCAACGCAACCTGCGCGACACCGACCTGGCCGGCCGCTACGGTGGCGATGAGTTCTGCGTGATTCTGCCCGGCGTCACCATCGCCCAGGCCTGTGAGGTCATGGAGCGCCTACGCCTGGTGTTCCACGCCTACCGCCACCATCAGCTGGAGCCGCTGCGCGTCAGCCTGAGCATCGGCCTGGCCGCCTGCCGCCTGGACCTGGGCGACGCCGCCGCCTGGCTGGACGAGGCCGACAAGGCCCTGTACCTGGCCAAGAACACCGGCCGCAACCGCGTGAACATCTGCGCCGCCGACCTGTTATTGCTGACCTGACCCGACAATCGGACGACCGGCAGGAACAAATCTGGATCCAGCTGCTTCTATAGATCAGGACGTCTTCATGCTGTGCGCCCTCGCCCCGGCATGTGCCACAAGGATGCGCCTGATCCATGGACAGCATACTCGCAGCGCCGCGACACCAGGTGTTTACCCGTAAGCTGCTGGCCATTGTGGCGTGCCTGTTCGCGCTGACCTTGCTGGCGGCCATGGGCATGTTGATTGAAATCGCCAACGGCTTGAATGCCGACCAGCAGCAGAAGTCGACTTTCTACGCACAAAAGGCCTTGGACACCCGCCAGGCCAACTCGGCCAACCTGGTCAGCAGCCTGGCCGTGTGGAACACCGCCTTCCAGCACCTCAATGGGCCGGTCGACCGGCAATGGGCGTTCGGCGAACGCAACCTGGGCCCGGCGCTGTTCGGCCAGCATGGCTACGACGGCGTGTTCGTGGTGGACAGCCGCGGCACCAAGTACGCCCTCTACCAGGGCCAACTGAGCAACGCGGCCATCAAGGACTTCATCGCCACACCCCTGCACGACCTTATTCAACAGGCCCAGGCCGCCGTGCCTGGCGCGCCGGCCGTCAGCGCCGTGGTGATGTTCAACGGCTGGCCTGCCCTGCTCAGCGCCTCGCCCATCCTGCCCGACGACGACAGCCCACAGCCGGCCCCCGCCGACACCTCGGTGCTGCTGTTCGCCGACCTGCTGACCCCGGCCAAGCTGCGCCCCCTGGGTGACAGCTATGGCCTGCAGGGCCTGTCGATCCAGAGCCACGCCACCGGCGCCCTCGACCAGCCCCGGCTGGCCCTGGGCGACACCGGCTACGACCTGACCTGGACTGCGCCACGGCCCGGCAACCAGCTGCTGTGGCAGGTGCTCCCCACCCTGGTGGCCGCCTTCGTGGTGCTGGCCCTGTTGATGGCCTGGTTCTTCCGCTACGCCCTGCGCACCGCCCGCCAGATCGAGGACGGCTACACCCGGCTGCACCGCACCAACCGCGCCCTGGAAGCCAGTGAAGAGCGCTTCCGCGCCGTGGCCGAGGCGGCCTCGGACTGGATCTGGGAAACCGACCAGCACTGCCGCATCAACTATCTGTCCGCACGCTTCGCCGCCGTCACCGGCTACACCAGCCAGGACTGGGTGCATCGCGCCATCGACCAGCTGCTGCAGTGCGAGACCACGCCCCTGCAAGGCTGGCTGCACAGCCTCGACGACACCCCCGCCACCACCAGCCTGCGCTGCGCCTACCGCGACCACGGCGGCCAGTTGCGCTATTGCCGGCTGGCGGCGCGCGCCATCATCAGCGACCACCAGGTCGTGGGCTACCGCGGCACCGCCAGCGACATCACCGACGAGGTGGCCGCCCACGCGCAGATCCAGCACCTGTCGATGCATGACCCGCTCACGGGCCTGGCCAACCGCAACCAGCTGGCAGGCTACTTCGACCAGCTGCGCAGCCAGCCCGGCCCGCTGTTGGTGACCCTGCTGGTGCTGGACCTGGACAGCTTCAAGCCCATCAACGACGCTTTTGGCCACCTGGCCGGGGACGCCGTGCTGCTGGAGGTGGCCGCACGCCTGCGCGACTGCACCCGCGAGCGCGACCTGGTGGTGCGCCTGGGCGGTGACGAGTTCGTGCTGGTGCTGAACGGCATGAGCACCCACCAGGAAATCGATCGTTTCTGCGCCCGCCTGGTCGACAGCCTGCACCAGCCCATCGACTACCAGGAGCACCCGCTGCACGTGGGCGCCAGCCTGGGCATCGCGCAATCGGCGCAGCAGGGCCTGGACCCGGACGAGCTGATCCGTTGCGCCGACATTGCCCTGTACCAGGCCAAGGCCGACGGCAAGAACACCTGGCGCTATTTCTCCGCGCACATGCGCGAGCGCATCCAGCACCGCCGCCAACTGGAACAGGACCTGCGCCTGGCGGTGAAGAACCAGGAGTTCGTGCTGCACTACCAGCCCCGCTACCGCCTGTGCGGCATGGAGATCGTCTCGGTGGAAGCGCTGGTGCGCTGGCAGCACCCGGTGCATGGCCTGCTGGCCCCCGACACCTTCATTGGCCTGGCGGAGGAGACTGGGTTGATCGTGCAGATCGGCCGCTGGGTGCTGCGCGAGGCCTGCGATGCCGCCCGCCACTGGCCGGCGCCGCTGATGGTGTCGGTGAACCTGTCGCCGGCGCAGTTTGCCCGCAGCGACGTGGTGCGCGAGGTGCGCGACGCTCTGGTACAGACCCAGCTGCCGGCCCACCGCCTGGAGCTGGAGGTGACCGAAAACGTAATGATGCACGACATCGAAAACGCCCTCGGCACCCTGACCGCCCTCAAGGAGCTGGGCGTGAAGCTGAACATGGACGACTTCGGCACCGGCTATTCCTCCCTGGGTTACCTGCGCACCTACCCTTTCGACAGCCTGAAGATCGACAAGCGCTTCATCGCCGCCCTGGAAAGCACCGACAGCGACCGGGCGGTGGTGCAGGCGATCATCAGCCTGGGCAAGGCCATGGGCCTGACGGTGACCGCCGAGGGCGTGGAAAACGAGCAGCAGTTGCAGACGCTGTGCAACGACCAGTGCCACGAAGTGCAGGGTTACTTCATGAGCCGGCCCATCGACCGGCAGGCGTTGACGGCGCTGCTGGGCATCGGCGCCTTGCCCAGCAGGCCCCCACGGATCCCCGAACTCCCCTGACCGTAGCAGCGGCCGCCAGGCCGCGTCGGCGCCGCACCTGACACTCCGCGCCGCGTGTGACGCGGCCTGCGGCCGCTGCTACGGTGAAAATCGCTCGACTTGCCGGCCAGACTTTGGGAAATTCAGCGCTTCCTGAGTTTTTGCTCATCTATCAGTGGAACCGCCATGGCGAATACCCTTGCCGCCGACATCGCCACCATCGGCCGCATCAAGGCCGTGCCCGCCATCCTGCAGGTGATCTGCGAGAGCACCGGCATGCGCTTCGCCGCCGTGGCGCGGGTCACCGACAGCCACTGGACCGCCTGCGCAGTGCGCGACGACCTGGGCTTTGGCCTGGGCGTGGGCGGCGAGCTGGACCTGACCACCACCCTGTGCCACGAGATCCACGGCAACCACCAGGCCATCGTCATCGACCAGGCCAGCGCCGACCCGCAGTACTGCGACCACCACACCCCGCGCCTGTACCAGTTCGAAAGCTACATCTCGGTGCCGCTGTTCCGCACCGACGGCAGCTTCTTCGGCACCATCTGCGCCCTCGACCCGCGCCCGGCCAACCTGCGGCAAAGCCCCATCCAGGCGATGATGGAATCCTTCGCCCGGGTGGTGGCGTTGCAGCTGGAAAACGATGACAGCCACCAGCAGACCGAGGCGGCGCTGACCCATGAGCGGGAAATCGGCGATTTTCGCGACCAGTTCATCGCCGTGCTCGGCCATGACCTGCGCAACCCGCTGTTCGCCATCGGCGCAGGTGCCGAGCTGCTGTTGCGCAAGACCGAGGATGAAAAAAGCCGCGGCATCATCCAGCACATCCTCACCGCCGGCCAGCGCGCCGCGCAGTTGGTGGAAGACGTGCTGGACTTCGCCCGCGGGCGCCTGGGCAACGGCATCACCGTGAAGCTCGAGCAGCGGCCGGACCTGGCCCAGGCCTTGGCTCATGTGGTGAATGAGGTGCAGCGAGTGCACCCGCAGCGCCAGATCGACCTGCGCATCGAGCAGGCCCTGGACGTGCGCTGCGACCGCGACCGGGTGGCGCAGTTGCTGTCGAACCTGGTGGCCAACGCCATCTACCACGGCGCCGAAGACGCCGTGGTCACGGTCAGCGCCGAGCTGCGCGAGCAGCACTTCGTGCTCAGCGTGCACAACCACGGCACGCCGATCGACGCGGCCATCATGGCCCAGCTGTTCCAGCCGTTTTCACGCCGGGCCAGCGGCTCGCCACAAAGCGGCCTGGGCCTGGGCCTGTACATCGCCAACCAGATCGCCCTGGCCCACGGCGGCCAGATGCAGGTGCAGTCCAGCGCTGCGGCCGGCACCCTGTTCAGCTTCCGCATGCCGGTCTAGACCAGCCGCGACACCACCTCCACCATGCGGTCCAGGCTCTGCCCCCACCCATCGTGAAAGCCCATCTGCTCGTGGGCCTCGCGGTCGGCCGCGCTCCAGTGCAGGGCGCGGGCGGTGTAGCGGGTCTTGCCGTCGATGTCCTCCAGGCTGATGACCGCGGTCATGAACGCCCGCGCCGAGGGCACCCAGCCGGGCTTGAAGGCGTCGGTGAACACCAGGCGATGGGGCGCGTGAATGTCGAGGAACACGCCTTCGCTGGGGTACTCAGTGCCGTCCGGGGCGCGCATCACGGTGCGGAACAGCCCGCCCACCCACAGCTGCATCTCGCACACTGGGGTGGTCATGCCGTGGGGCCCCCACCATTGACACAGCAGGTCGGGCTCTACCCAGGCGCGAAACACCACGCTGGGTGGCGCATTGATCAGGCGGGTGATGGACAGTTCGAATTCAGCCGGCGGCGTGTCCAGGGGGTGAAGGCTCATTTTATTATTCTCCTTCGTCGGCGGGCGTTTACACCCGGAACCGCCACTATGGCGGCAAACCCGTCAAAGGGCGAAAGCGCAATTAGGAATAATATTCCCGCTAGTAAGACCCAAGCCCGTGCGATCATCGCCAAAACAAAAGCTGCGTTGAACCACAGCTGAATCAGTACGCATATTCACGTTTTTTTGACGGTTCGACGGCTAGATTTTCCCGCCCGCATGGGCACACGTTTTGTAACAGCACGGCAAAAGGCGAGGAGCAGTGAAGATGGTGGCAAGTCAGGGCAGACGGTTTCAGATCAGTTCAACACGGCTGGTATTGTTGTTTTCATTGGCCATGGTGCTGTTCTACAACCTGGCGACCTGGGAGGCACTGGCCAACCTGATTACCCTGGAAGGCCCCAAGCGCGTGGGCTTCTACCTGTCCTTCGGGCTGTTCCTGTGGGCCACCTTCACCCTGCTGCTGACGCTGGTGTCGTTCCGCCCGCTGCTCAAGCCGGTGATCACCATCGTGGCGCTGGCCTCGGCGGCTGCGGCCTACTTCATGAACGACTACGGCATCGCCATCGACACGGTGATGATCCAGAACGTCATCGAGACCAACCCGGCTGAAGCCAAGGCGCTGCTGAGCCCGAAAATGTTCGGCTACCTGCTGGTGCTCGGCGTCATCCCCTCGGTGCTGGTGTGGTGGCTGCCGGTGCAATACCGCCGGTTCTTCCCCGGCCTGCTGAACAAGGTGCTGGTGGCCGTGGCCTGCCTGTTGGTAGTGGCGGTGTCGGTGGGGGCGTTCTACTCCACCTACGCGCCTATTTTCCGCCAGCCGGACAAGCTCACCCACTTCATCAACCCCAGCAACTATATCTACGCGGTGACCAAGCTGGCCAAGTCGCGTTACTCGGTGAAAGAGAACGTGGTGGTGCAGCAGGTGGGCACCGATGCGGTGATGAGCGCGGCGGCCAAGGCCCAGCCGAAGAAGAACCTGATGATCTTCGTGGTCGGTGAAACCGCCCGCGCCGACCATTTCTCGCTCAACGGCTACGAACGCGAGACCAACCCGGAACTGAAGAAGCAGGACATCCTCAACTTCACCCGCGTGCACTCGTGCGGCACCTCCACCGCGGTGTCGGTGCCGTGCATGTTCTCGATGTTCCCGCGCAGCGACTACAGCGACAAGAAGGGCAAGACCTACGAGGGGCTGCTGGACATCCTGCAACGTGCCGGCGTGCAGACCGTGTGGCTGGACAACAACAGCGACTGCAAGGGCACCTGCCTGCGCATCCCCAACCACGACATTCCCAAGGACCAGAAGAGCCCGTTCTGCGACGGCACCAACTGCCTGGATGAGTCGCTGCTGGTGGGCCTGCAGGACTACATTGACGGCCTGAAGGACAACGCCATCATCGTCCTGCACGCCGACGGCAGCCACGGCCCGGAATACTACGACCGCTACCCGAAGGATAAGGAAGCGTTCCAGCCGGTGTGCCGCACCAACCAGCTGGGCAGTTGCACCCACGATGAACTGGTGAACGTGTACGACAACACCATTCTGTACACCGACTTCTTCCTGTCCAAGGTCATCGACCTGCTCAAGCAGAACCAGGACAAGTACGACACCTCGATGATCTACGTGTCGGACCACGGTGAGTCGCTGGGCGAGAACGGCATGTACCTGCACGCCGCGCCGTACAGCATTGCCCCGGAAACCCAGATCCACGTGCCCATGGTGATGTGGTTCGGCAAGGACACCCTGGCCCAGGAAGGCATCGACCGCGCCTGCCTGAAAGCCAAGCAGGACGAGGGCGACCTGAGCCACGACAACATCTTCCACTCGGTGCTGGGCATGTTCCAGATCCAGACTGGCGTGTACCAGTCGGGCCTGGACATGTTCCACGATTGCCGCCGCGCGCTCACCGCCGGGCAGTGAGCGCCACTGCCGGTCAGTCCTTGACCGGCAGCCAGATTTCCAGCCGGCCATTACCCGTGGCCGGCTCGTAGTCATCGCTGTAGCGCTCGAACTCGGGCGCATCGGCCGCTTCCAGGCCGGAGTTGGGCAGCCACAACTGCCAGATGGCCTGGAAGGTCTGGCCCAGCCCGGATATATGCCCCTGGTGCTCGAACACCGCGTAGCGCTGGGGCGCCAGCTTGATCCAGCGGAAGTCCTGCGGCAGTTCCCGCTCGGTCTCCACCTCCACCCCAGCGATGTATTCGAAGCCGCCTACCCCGTCGGGGTTGCAGCACACGCCGTAGCTTTCATGGCCCAACTGGCCGGGCACCTTGCCCAGGAACGGCACGAACTCGCGCCACAGCGCCTCGATGCCGCTGGTGGTGTCCTGGGTGAAGCGGTCGGACAGGCCGGCGATGATCATCGCCCGGCCCTGCTCGTAGCGCACCGGCTCGATACCGGTGGGTTCAATGCCTGTCATGAATACCTCGCATCCTGAGTGTGCAAACACTGTAGCAGCGGCCGCGAGGCCGCGTCACAGCCCCCACGAATCCCCCGCTTGCGGGCCAATTCCCCCTTGCGTTAACGTTCAGACCTCCCGCGCCCCGGAAAAGTCGGCATGAACCTGATCACCGAAGACTGGCACGCCGGCGCCGTGGTCGAAGCCTGCTGGGTTCGCGCCGAGGCCGCCAGCTTCCCCCGCCACACCCACGACGAATACGTGCTGGGCACCAACCTCACCGGCGTCGAGCATATCTGGCTCGACGGCCGTGCCCTGGAAGCCCCCGCCGGCGCCATCACCCTGTACAACCCGCAGGCCATGCAGGCCTCGCAGTTCAGCCCGCAGGGCGTGGAATACATCAGCCTGCACCTGGCACCCGAGGCGGTGGAACAGGTGGTGCGCGACAACAACCTGGCCGGCAGCAGCTTCGAACAGGGCGTGTTTCACCACGCCGGGCTGCAGCGGGCCATCCTCGATTTCGCCCGCACCCCCGGCGCCCACCGCGCCGAGCAGGAAGAAGCCTTCATCCACCTGCTGTGCCAGTGGCTGCAGCCAGGCCCCGGCAAGGCCGGCGAACAGCACGCCAGCGTGCTGCGCAGCCTGGAATACTTGCGGGACAACCTGGGGGAGAAGGTGGACCTGGAAGTGCTGGCCGGCGTGGCCGGCCTGAGCAAGTACCACTTCGTGCGCTGCTTCAAGAAGCAGACCGGGCTGGGGCCGCTGCAGTACCAGATGCAACTGCGCCTGCTGGAAGCGCGCAAACGCCTGCGGCGGCAGCAGCATTCACTGCAGATAGTGGGTGAGTTGGGGTTTTACGATCAGAGCCACTTCATCAATGCGTTTCGCAAGGTGATGGGCGTGACGCCGCAGGCCTATGCCCAGGCCTTCAAGACTAGCCGCCTGTAGCCGCTGCCGCAGGCTGCGCTGGCCTGTCTCCACACCGAAGATTTCCAGCAGGGCAAAGGGCCAGCGCAGCCTGGCGCAGCGGCTACAGGGGGATCAGTGGCCGAAAATGTTCGACTTCTTCGCGCGTTTTTCAGCGCGTTTCTCTTCAGCGGTACGGGTTGGTTTTTTCTTCGCCGCTTTTTTCGAATCCATGCCTTTCATGCTATGCACTCCCCTGTTGGGTGGATGGTTCTAATAGGTATAACACCTGCGCCAGCGCCGTGCGGACTATTTAAACCGCCGCCTGGCCAACGATGAACTCCTGGTAGCCCGAGCCGATCACATAGGCTGCGAACCAGGCGAAAATCCCTGCGGAGGCCAGGTAGGAATAGCGCAGCAGCTTGTCCCCCAGCAGCTTGCCGCCCTGGCTGGCCGCCGTGCAGATCGCCACGCACCACAGCACGCCGGCGCAGAAGAACCCGGCCAGGAACTGCCCGGCACTCAGCAGCCCGCCGCCGCCCGAACGGGAAATCAGCGTGCCACCCACCGCCGCGAACCAGAGGATGGCGCTGGGCGAGGACATGGCCAGGAAGATGCCCCGGGCAAACTCCTTAAACCCCGAGCGGGCGGTGGCTACATCGTTGGCCTGCAAAGCGCTGTCATGGCGCCAGGCGCTGAGCAGCATCTTCACCGCGAAATACACCAGCAGCAGCGAGCCGCCCACCCACAAGCCCCAGCGCACCCAGCTGTACTGCAGCAGCACGGTCATGCCCACCAGCGCCAGGATCGCGTAGGCCAGGTCGCCGAAACAGGTGCCCAGGCCCAGCCAGAAACCCTGCAGGTAGCCACGCTGCATGGCCAGGGTGATCATCGCGATATTGGCCACGCCAATGTCCAGGCACAGGGAAAGGCTTAACAGGAAACCGCTGGAGAACTGCATGTAACGTGTCCGCAAGGCAGGTGAAAGAAGCCGCCATTGAGCCAGAAGCCTGCGCCTTCGTATTGGACGAAATTGCCCCCGTAGCAGCGGCCACCAGGCCGCGTCCCAGGCACCGCGCAGTTGCGGCACACCGGGGGCGCTCCAGGACGCAGCCTTCGGCAGCTGCTACGGGGGGCTGATATTTTCAGGGTTCATGTCAGTTAGTGGCGCGAGCGGGTTTATTAATAACGGCGCGGCTTCTAGGATGCTGGCATGCACACACCACTGGAGGGCCGCATCATGACGGACGCACGCACGCTGTTGGGTATCCGCACCCCCATCATCCAGGCACCCATGGCCGGCACGGCCACGCCGCAGCTGGCGGCGCAGGTCAGCAATGCTGGGGGGCTGGGGTCCATTTCCATTGCCGCGGTGGATGCCGAGGCGGGGCGCACGATGATTCGCCAACTGCGCGCACTGACCGACCAGCCCTTCAACATCAACGTGTTCTGCAACCGGCCGTCGACGCCCGACAGCACGGTGGAAGGCGCCTGGCTCGCGCACTTGCAGCCCTTCTTCGCCGAATTCGGCGCCCAGGCGCCTGCCGCGCTGCATGACATCTACAGCAGCCTGTACGACGACGAAGCGCAATTGCAGGTGCTGCTGGACGAGCGCCCGCCCATCGTCAGCCTGCATCTGGGCCTGCCACCGCAGGCGCGCATCGACGCGTTGAAGCAGGCCGGCATCGTGCTGCTGGCCAGCGCCACGTCACTGGAAGAAGCGTTGCGGGTGCAAGCCGCCGGTATCGACGCGGTGGTGGCCCAGGGCGCCGAGGCCGGCGGCCATCGCGGCATCTTCGACGAGCATGGCGCAGACGAGGAACTGGGCACCCGTGACCTGGTGCGCCTGTTCCGCGAGCACCTGCACATCCCGATCATCGCCGCCGGCGGCCTGATGGACGGCGCCGACATCGCCGAGGTGCTGGCCCTGGGCGCGGTAGCCGCGCAACTGGGCACCGCGTTCGTGCTGTGCCCCGAATCCGCCGCCAACCCGGCCTACCGGCAGATGCTCGGCAGCACCCGGGCCGGGCGCACGGCGTTCACCCGGGTGATTTCCGGGCGGCCGGCACGGGGCATCGTCAACCGCTTCATGCTCGAGGTGGGCGCGCCGGGCCATCCGCCCGTGCCCGGCTTCGGCATTGCCTACAACGCGGGCAAGAAGCTGATCGAAGCCGCCGCCAAGGCAGGCTCGCCGGAGTTCGCCGCGCACTGGGCCGGCACCGGTGCCGCCAAGGCGCGCAGCCTGCCCGCCGCCGAACTGCTGGCAGCGCTGACGGACGAATACCACGCCGCACGGTCTACTCTCTGACAGGACAACGTCTTGAAGGAGCCAGACATGGCCAAGGACACCGCGCGCACCTTGGGGATCCGCACCCTCGCCGTCCACGCCGGGCAAACGCCCGACCCGAGCACCGGCGCCGTCGCCACGCCGATCAGCACCGCCTCGGCCTATTCCTATGGCGACTTCGACACCGGCGAGCAACGCTTCAGCGGCGAGAGCCCGGGGTTCATCTACAGCCGCTTCGCCAACCCGACGGTGGCCGCGCTGGAGGGCAAGATGGCCGCACTGGAGGGTGGCGAAAGCGCCGTGGCCTTCGCCAGCGGCATGGCGGCCATCTGCGCCAGCGTGCTGGCGCTGGTGTCCAGCGGCGACGAGCTGATCCACGTCGGCACCCTGTACGGCGGCACCGAAGGGGTGATGCGCAACCTGCTGCCGCGCTTTGGCGTGCGTTCCCTGCACGTGGCCACGGTGGACCAGCTGGAAGCGGCGATCACACCCAAGACCCGGTTGATCTTCGCCGAAACCCCGGACAACCCCATGCTCGGCATCGTTGACCTGGCGCAGGCCGCACGCATCGCCCGCGCCCACGGCATCGTCACGGTGGCCGACAACACCTTCGCCACCCCCTGCCTGACCCAGCCGTTGAGCCTGGGCATCGACGTGGTAGTGCATTCGGCGACCAAGTTTATCGGCGGCCATGGCGATGCCACCGGCGGCGTGGTGGTGGCTAGCCGGGCGCTGGTGGACAAGATCCGCGGCGTGGGCCTGAAGCAGTTCGGCGGTTGCCTGAGCCCCTTCGAGGCGTCATTGCTGATCCGCGGCCTGAAGACCTTGCCGCTGCGGGTGGAAGCCGCGTCGCTGAGCGCCGAGCGCATCGCCCGGCTGCTGGACGCCCACCCCGCCGTGACCACGGTGTTCTACCCCGGCCTGGAAAGCCACCCTGGCCACGCCGTGGCGCGGCGGCAGATGAGCCGCTTTGGCGCGCTGATGGCCTTCGAGCTGAAGGGCGGCAAGGCTGCCGCGCGCACCTTCCTCGACAGCCTGACCCTGGTAACCCAGGCAGTGTCGCTGGGCGACACGGACTCGCTGGCCTGCCACCCCGCCTCCACCACCCACAGCGCGGTGGCCGAGGACATTCGGCGGCAATATGGGGTAACGGAAGGATTGGTGCGCTTGAGCGTGGGAATCGAAGACGTCGAGGACTTGGAACACGACATCACCCAAGCCCTGAACACCCTGTAGCAGCGGCCGCAGGCCGCGTCCCACACCACCGCGGCGCCATGGACGCGGCCTGCGGCCGCTGCTACGACTACGCTTTGCGGCGCAGCAGGACGACCGCGAAGATGGCGGTCCAGATGGCTGAGGCGAAGGTGTTCACCCGCTCGTACAGGCCGTGCCCCACGAGGTTCTTCGCCGAAATGGCAACCATCGGCAGGGTCACCAGCGCCACCAGGGTAAACGCCATGGAGAGGAACGCCAGGCCACGGAAGCCGTCCAGGCGCAGGCCCACGCGCACCCAGATGGCGCCGGCAGCGATCAGGCTCCAGGCCATGACCAGGCCGGCAATATGGTGAACCTGCTGGGCGGCCGACGGATCGTCAAGGCTGCACCCGGCATCACAGGCAAAGTCGCCGGTGACAAAACTGGCCAGGCCATGCAGCACAATCAGCAGGCCGCTGACACGGCCCCACGCCGATTGTGGAAATGTCTTGTAAACACCAACCCCAAATAAAATGAATAACAAACCAAGCGGAAAGTTATTAATGATCGGTGCAATAAAGTGTGTCGGCGCATCCACCGCACCCAATACACTCATGGACTGTTCAAACTGGCTGTAGTCCGGGTACAGGCTGCCCAGGATCAGCAAGGCAACTGCCAGCCAGAAAGGCGTCAGCAGGCCAGCCACATACAGCGGTTTCAAGGGAAGGGATTTCAAGCGAACACTCCGCGGGCAATAATTGGCGTGGACCTTACTACACTGGGCACCGCCACGTCACGGCCCGCTGCCCCCGCTCACTGCGCGAGGGCCTGGCCGCCAGGCTTCAGTTGTCCTGGCAACCGTTGCCCATCACCCGGTATTCGATGGTGTGGCGTTCGCCCTGGTGGTCCAGGTAAGTCATCTTCGCCGGTACCACTTCGCACACGTCGGGAATCGAAGTCATGCTCACCACCTTGGCGATATCCAGGTGGGTACCGTAGGTATATTCCTGCACACTGTTATTGCTGGCAGCAGGCAAAGTGGCAGCGCCGGCAACAGTCGAGAACGCGACCAGTGCGGCAATCACAAGAGTTTTCATGGTAAAGGGCCTTTAAAGCAATCACGCTGATTGACTTCATTTGCCGGATTGGGGCTGGAAGAAGTTGTTACACAATATTTTGAACTCATTGCGTAACACGAAGTACCTGTCACCGCTGTTTCATGTTTCAGCGGGGACATATATAGAATACAACTTCCCCAGCCGGAATAAACCTCAAGGGCTGACAAGCACTGTTGCCGAAGTTGCAATAATTCAGCCCTTGCTGTGCAGCGCGTTGCTCAGTTCGTCACGGACGTGCCCCAGCGCTTCGCGAATACGCGCCTGGTGCTGCTCGATGCGCCAGGCCGGGCCCACCACGGTCATGGCGTAGTTGCCCTGGGGCGTGTCCAGCAAGGTGGCGATGCCGCCCACGCCCTGCACGTGCTCCTGGCGGTCGTAGGCGAAGCCTTCGGCGCGAATCTGCGGCAGTTGCGCCAGCAGTTGCTCAAGGTCGAGGGTGGCCGGGGTTAACTGCTCCATCTGCCCTTGCAGCAGCTCGCGCACCGCCTCATCAGTTTTACGCGCCAACAGCACCTTGCCGCCGGACGACGCGTGCATGCGCAAGAAGTTGCCGGTGCCCGGCGACACCCGCAGCTCGCTGGCCGAGACCACCGAATGCAGCAACAGCAGGTCGGCGCCACTGGCGTGCAGTAGCACCGCGGTCTCGCCGGTCAGCCGCGACAAGTCTTCCATGAACGGCCGCGCCAGCTGCGAGATGTCCACGTGGCTGTGAGTGGCCAGGCGCATCAGCGCCGGCCCCAGGCACACGCCGCCAGCGCCGCGCACTTCCAGCAGCTGCTCCAGCGCCAGGGCGTCCACCAGGCGCTGCACGGTGGAGCGCGGCAGCTCGATGCGCTTGGCGATGGCGCCCAGGCTCAGGCCCGCCGGTTCGTTTTCCAGGCAGCGCAGAATAGCCGCCGCGCGGGAGATCACCTGAATGCCGGTGCGGTCGTTGTCGGTCGTGGTCACTGGATTGCCTCTTGTATCGCTGATCAGTACACTGTACCAATTATCGCACTCTTACTCGCTCGCGTCTCGGGAAATCTTTCGTGTCCGCACCTGCACCTCCACCCGCACCCACGCCGTTCGGCTGGCGCCTGGCCATCGGCCTGGTCGGCGTGCTGATCGCCGCCCTGACCTCGGGCATCAACGACCGCGCCACCGACATTGCCCTGGCCGACGTGCTGGGCGTGTTCGGCCTGGGCCACGACGAAGGCACCTGGATCAGCTCGGCCTACAGCGCCGCCGAAGTCTCGGCGATGCTGATTGCGCCGTGGCTGGCGGTGACCTTCTCTCTGCGCCGCTTCGCCATCGTCGTCACCTTGCTGTTCAGCCTGTGTGGCGCCCTGTGCCCGCTGGCGCCGAACCTCGAAAGCCTGCTCACCCTGCGGGTGCTGCAAGGGCTGGCCGGCGGCTGCCTGCCGCCGCTGCTGATGACCGTGGCGCTACGCTTCCTGCCGTGGCACATCAAGCTGTACGGGTTGTCGGCCTACGCCCTGACCGCCACCTTCGGCCCCAACGTGGCCATGCCCCTGGCCTCGCTCTGGACCGAGAACGCCGACTGGCGCCTGCTGTTCTGGCAGATCATCCCCGCGGGCCTGGTCGGCTCGGCCTGCATTGCCTTCGGCCTGCCGCAGGACCCGCTGCGCCTGGAGCGCTTCAAGCAGCTCGACTGGCGCGGCGCCCTGCTGGGCTGCGGCGGCATCAGCATGCTGGTGGTAGCGCTGACCCAGGGTGAACGCCTGGACTGGCTGGACTCCAGCCTGATCTGCTGGCTGCTGCTGGGCGCCGCGGTGTGCTTGCCGCTGTTCCTGCTCAACGAATGGTTCCACCCGCTGCCGCTGTTCAAGCTGCAGTTGCTGGAACGGCGCAACTTCGCCTTCGGCATCACCACCCTCACCCTGTTCATGTTCGTCAGCCTGGCCGGCAGCGCCATTCCCGCCGCCTACCTGGCCGGCGTGCACGGCTACCGGCCGCTGCAGACCATGCCCCTGGCCCTGAGCATCGCCCTGCCGCAACTGCTGCTGGCGCCGCTGGTGGCCACGGTGATCAACCGCAACTGGGTGGACGCCCGCTACGTGATCGCCGCCGGCCTGGCCATCCTGACCGTGGCCTGCCTGGGCGGCGCGCTGCTGACGGGCGCCTGGATTCGCGACGACTTCTACTGGCTGCAAGCGCTGCACGCGGTTGGCCAGCCGATGATCGTGGTGCCGCTGCTGATGCTCGCCACCGGCGTTATCCACCCCATGGAAGGGCCGTTCGCCTCGGCCATGGTCAACACCCTGCGCGCGCTGTTCTCGGTGCTGGCGGCGGTGGCCCTGGAAAACTTCGTCACCGCCCGCGAGCACCTGCACTCCAACGTGCTGCTCGACCGCCTGGGCAGCGTCCGCCAGGGCCTCGAGCCGCTGCTGGACGCCACCGGCCTGGCCCACCGCGTGCACGCCCAGGCCCTGGTGCTCACCGCCAGCGACGCGTTCCTGGCGCTGATCGCAGTGATCGCCGTGCTGCTGCTTGTCTTGCTGACCCTGCCCAAACGCGCCTATCCACCGCAACCTCCGGTATCCCCATGAAGCATAGAACCGCCATTTCGCTGATCACCGTCGCCATCTTGCTGTGCGGCACTTACGGGGCCTACCGGTTGCTGAGCCACGGCTCGCTGGAAAGCACCGACGACGCCTACATCAACGCCGACTCGGTGCTGGTGGCGCCGCGCGTGGCCGGCCAGGTCACCCAGGTGGCCGTGGCCGACAACCAGGCGGTGCGCACCGGGCAGCTGCTGGCGCAGATCGACGACCGCGACTACCTGGCCGCCCAGGCTGCGGCCACGGCCAACGTCAACGCCGCCCAGGCGCAGCTGAAGAACCTGGCCGCCGGCATCGAGCGCCAGGGCGCCGAGATCGACCAGGCCACGGCGAAAATCCGCGCCACCGCCGCTTCGCTGGCCTTCGCCCAGGCCAACGCCCAGCGCTACCGCAACCTGTCCAACGCCGGCGCCGGCACCCAGGAAGAGCGGCAGAAGGCCGAGTCCGACCTGCAGGGCTGGCAGGCCGCCCGCGACCGCGACGACGCCGCCAAGGTGGCCGCGCAGAAGACCCTCGAAGTGCTCAAGGCCCAGCGCGAAGTGGCCGAGGCACAGCTGGCCAAGGACCAGGCGGCGCTGCAACAGGCCAACCTCAACCTGTCGTACACGCGCATCACCGCGCCCCAGGACGGCATGGTCGGCCAGCGCTCGGTGCGCGTGGGCGCCTACGTGGCGCCCGGCAAGCCGCTGCTGGCGGTGGTGCCGTTGAAGGACGCCTACGTGGTGGCCAACTTCCGCGAGACCCAGCTGGCGCACATGCACCTGAACCAGACCGTGCGCGTGCACGTCGACAGCTTCCCCGACCGCACCTTCACCGGCCACGTCGACAGCGTGGCACCGGCCACCGGCCTGTCGTTCTCGGTCATCGCCCCGGACAACGCCACCGGCAACTTCACCAAGGTGGTGCAGCGCATTCCGGTGAAAATCGTCTTCGACGCCGGCCAGCCCGAGCTGGAAAAGCTGCGCGTCGGCATGTCGGTGGTCGCCAGCATCGACACCGCCCAGGAGCAGCATTGAGATGAAACGCCCCTTGCTTGCGCTGGCCATGGCCAGCCTCGGTGCCTGCAGCGTCGGCCCCGATTTCCACACGCCGCAACCACAACTGCCCGCGCAGTGGCAGCAACAGGCCCAGGCCGCCGCCGCAGTCGACAGCCAGTGGTGGCAGACCCTGGGTGACCCGCAGCTGAGTGCGCTGGTGCAGCGCGCCGCCAAGGCCAACTTCGACGTGCGCGTGGCCAGCAACCGCCTGGAGCAGAGCCGTGCCATGCGCCAGGTCAGCGGCGCCGCGCAACTGCCCGGCGTGGCCCTGGGCGCCAGCTACCAGCGCGAACGCAACAGCGCCGTCAGCCTGCTCGACCCGTCCAACCTGAGCGGCAAGGCGCCGTTCGAAATGTGGAACAGCGCCACCGACGCCAGCTGGGAGCTGGACCTGTGGGGCCATGTGCGCCGCGCCGTCGAGGCCGCCGACGCCGAGGTCGACCTCAGCCAGGCCCAGCGCAACGGCGTGCTGCTGAGCATCAGCGCCGAGACCGCCAGCGACTACCTCAAGCTGCGCGGCGTGCAGACGCAACTGCAGGTGGCCCGGCAGAACCTCGATATCGCCAAGCGCAGCCGCGACCTGACCCAGACGCGCCTGGAAAACGGCGTGACCACCCACCTGGACACCGCCAACTCGGCGGCCCAGGTGGCCAGCATCGAGGCGCTGTTGCCCATGCTGCAGGCCCAACAGGACCGCCTGATCAACGCCCTCAGCTACCTGCTGGGCGAGGCCCCGGGTGCCCTGGCAGGTGAACTGCAAGCGCCGAAACCGCTGCCCGCCAGCGCACCGGACGTGCCCCTGGGCCTGCCCTCGGAACTGGCCCAGCGGCGTCCCGACATCCAGGCCAGCGAAGCCGCGCTGCACCGCGCCACCGCCGCCATCGGCGTGGCCAAGGCCGACTTCTACCCGCGCATCAGCCTGGGCGCCAGCTTCGGCTTCCAGGCCCTGGACGGTTCCAACTTCGGCGCCTGGAACTCGCGCCAGTGGAGCTACGGCCCCAGCCTGTACCTGCCGATCTTCCAGGGCGGGCGCCTGACCGGCACCCTGCAACTGCGCGAGCACCAGCAGCAGGAAGCGGCGCTCAACTACCAGAAGACCGTGCTGGGCGCCTGGCATGAAGTGGACAACGCCCTCACCGACTACCGCGCCGAGCAACAGCACCACGCGGCCCTGGCCGAAGCCGTGCGCCAGAACGACATGGCCCTGAACGTGGCCCAGGAACGCTACCGCCAGGGTGCCATCGACTTCATCAACGTGCTCAACGTGCAGCGCATCCGCCTGCAGAACCAGAGCGAGCTGGTGAACAGCACCACCCAGGTGGCGCTGGACCGCGTGCAACTGTACCGCGCCCTGGGCGGTGGTTGGCCGGCCACATGAGTATCGACTATGCGCCACTGGCGCCGGCCCTGTGGCCGCTGCTGAACAAGTTCTACCGCGAGCAGCGCTCCCCCATGCGCGGCGACAAGGCGGCCCAGGCCTGGGTGGCGCGCGACGGTGAGATCATTGCCGCGCTGAACCTGACGCCGGTGGCCGACGGCCATTGGCTGACCGGTTTGCTGGTGGCCGACGCCTGCCGCGGCCAGGGCGTGGCGCGGCGGCTGGTGGCGCAGGCGGTGGCCAGCGTGGCCGGGCCGGTGTGGCTGTTCTGCGACCCGGGGCTGGCGGGGTTTTACCAGCGGCTGGGGTTTGCGCTGGCGAACGATCTGCCCCAGGTGCTGGCGGAACGCTTGGTGCGCTACCAGCGCAACAAGGCGCTGATCGCGATGACCACGCCGGCCCCGTGACGCGGCCTTACGGCCGCTGCTACGCTGTGGGGATCGTCTTTTCGCCTACAGGGATTGTCATGAAACGTTCGTTGCTCGCGGCTATTGCCCTGGCGTGTGCCGCCCCCGCCTTCGCCTTGACCCTGACCGCCGTGGCCCCGCCCTCCACGATCAGCGACAAGACCTTCGCCAGCGTGCTCAAGGGCAGCTGGCGCGACCCGGCCAACAGCGCCCGCGACCGCTACCGCCACCCGCGCCAGACCCTGCAGTTCTTCGGCCTGCGCCAGGACCAGACGGTGATCGAGATCACCCCCGGCACCGGTTGGTACAGCGAGGTGCTGGCACCGCTGCTCAAGGACCACGGCAGCTACATCGCCGCCGTGCAGTCGTCCGGCAGCTTCGACACCCTCAAGCGCAAGTTCGACGCCGACAGCGCCCACTACGGCAAGGCCAGGCTGGTGACCTTCGATCCCAAGGCGCCCACCTTCGGCCCGGACGCCTCGGCCGACGCCCTGCTGACCTTCCGCAACGTGCACAACTGGGTCATGGCCGACAACGCCAAGGCCATGTTCCAGGGCTTCTACCAGGTGCTCAAGCCGGGCGGCACCCTGGGCGTGGTGGACCATCGCGGCAAGCCGGGCGAGACCGTGGAGCAGATCAAGAGCAGCGGTTACCTGCCCACTGAGTACGTGATCAAGCTGGCCACCGACGCCGGCTTCACCCTGGTGGGCCAGAGCGAAATCAACGCCAACCACAGGGACACCAAGGACTACCCACAAGGCGTGTGGACCCTGCCGCCCACCTACAAGCTGGGTGACAAGGACAAGGCGAAATACCAGGCCATCGGCGAGTCGGACCGCATGACGTTGCGGTTCATCAAGCCGGTGGCGGTGGCCAAGGAATAACGCGATATCGCCAGCCCTGTAGCCGCTGCCGCCAGGCTGCGCTGGCCCTCATGTGCGCTGGAAACCTTCAGGGTTCATACCTGCCAGCGCAGCCTTCGGCAGCGGCTACGGTTATTCGTCGCTTGACGGATCCAGCCCCGGGAACAGCACCTCGGTAAAGCCGAAGCGGCTGAAGTCGGTGATGCGCGAGGGGTACAGCCGGCCGATCAGGTGATCGCACTCGTGTTGCACCACCCGCGCATGGAAGCCCTGGGCCACGCGCTGAATGGGCTGCCCCTGGGGGTCGAAGCCCTCGTAGCGGATGTGCGTGTAGCGGTCCACCACCCCACGCAAGCCCGGCACCGACAGGCAGCCCTCCCAGCCTTCTTCGGTGGCCGGGCTCAACGGCGTGATCAAGGGGTTGATGAGGATGGTCTGCGGCACCGCTTCGGCGTCCGGGTAGCGCTCGCTGCGCTCGAAGCCGAAGATCACCAACTGCAGGTCGACGCCGATCTGTGGCGCGGCCAGGCCCACGCCACCGACGTGTTCCATGGTCTGGAACATGTCGGCGATCAGCTGGGTCAGCTCGGCGCTGCCGAACATGTCGGCCGGCACTGGTTGGGCGACGCGCAGCAGGCGCTCGTCGCCCATCTTGAGGATGTCGTGAATCATGAGGCGGTCCTTCTCCCGGTCAGGCCTGCTCGGCGTCCGGTTTCAGCGAGTGATCGCGGCCCAGACCCGAAACATGCTTTTTATCATCTTGCGCCTCGTCTTCGGGAAATTCCTTGTGGCCCGGGTCCTTGCCTTCCTCGGACATGTGCTCGATCACCGCGTTCATCTCCGCGCCCAGCAACAGCACCGCCGAGGAGATGTAGAAATACAGCAGCAGCACGATGATCGCGCCGATGCTGCCGTACATGGCGTTGTAGTTGGCGAACGTCTTGACGTAGAAGGCAAAGCCCAGCGAGGCGATGATCCACACCACCACGGCCAGCACCGAGCCTGGGGTGATGAAGCGAAACTTCTGCCGCACGTCCGGCATCACGTAGTAGATCAGCGCCACGGCGATCATCATCAGGATCACGATCACCGGCCAGCGGGCGATGGTCCACAAGGTCACGATGAAATCTTCCAGGCCGATCTGCCCGGCCAGCCAGCCCATGACCTGCGGGCCCAGCACCATCAACGCGGCCGCCGCCAGCAGCATGCCGGCGATGCCCACGGTGTAGAAGATCGACAGCGGGATGCGTTTCCATACCGGGCGCTCCTCGACCACGTCGTAGGCAGCGTTCATGGCGCTCATCATCAGCCGCACGCCGGCCGAGGCAGTCCACAGGGCGATGACGATACCGAACGACAGCAACCCGCCCTTGGATTGCTGCAGTTGGTCGATCACCGGGTTCACCGAATCCAGGGCCTGGGGCGGTAACACCAGTTCGGCCTGCAGGCGCAGCCACGAGAAGAAGTCGGGCAGGTGCAGGAAGCCGATCAGGGCAATCAGGAACAGGATGAAGGGAAACAGCGAGAACAGCATCTGGTAGGCCAGCGCCGAGGCATAGGTGGACATCTCGTCATCGATGAACTCCTTCACCGTGCGCATCAGCACGGTCTGCAGGCTCAGTTCACGCAATTCCGGAAAAATCATTAGCGTCTCCTTTCGCCGCCATGGGGAGGGTTACAACGAGTGAAACGCCGGACCTGGCCACACTCGGGGGCACAGGTTTTACCTCAATGTAGCGTGAAACACGAACCTGGAACGGTTACCGGCAATGTCCAGACAGCACAGCGGCCATCCGAGGATGACCGCTGTATTGGCTCAGACCGCGCGAACACCGTTTAGTGCTTGCTCAGTTTGTCCTTGGCTTCGCCAATGGTTTGCTGGACTTTGCCCTTGGCCTTGTCCGCGGCGCCTTCGGCACGCAGCTTGTCGCTGCCCACCAGTTTGCCGGCGCCTTCCTTGACGTTGCCCTTCGCTTCGTTAGCCATTCCTTTCACTTTGTCTTTAGTGCCACTCATGGTATTTCTCCTTTCAGGAAAGTACAGGTGTCTAAAGTCGACATAAGGTTGACTGAACGCTTCGCCCCAGAGTTTCAAAAATTTCTCGGTAATTATCTTTACCCGATGAACTGCACTGGGCGAATATCGACCGCAACCACCCGCACCGCCCACACATCGCGTTCTGCATCTACTAGACTCATGCCGCGTTTTCGCCACCGAGCCGGCGAACGTGAAAAAACAACAGTGTTTTCCCGGAATCGATACTCATGCGTGTTTCCCCCGTACTGGCAGCCCTGCTGCTGGCCCTGCCCGTGGTGACAGCCCACGCGGACGAGCCGACCCCGACCACGGATGCGCCGCAGACCCTGGTGGTCAACAGCTACGCCGACGACGGCAAGGATGGCACCCTGCGCTGGGCCATCGAGCAGAACAACCAGAACCCCGGCCATTACCGCATCGAGATCCAGGCGGTGGGCAGCGCGCCCTTCGTGATCAAGCCGACCTCGGCCCTGCCTGACATCAAGGGCCCGGTGGTGATCGAAGGTTCGGCGTGGAAACACAGCGGTGATTTCATCGCCATCGACGGTTCGGCGTTCGTCCAGGGCGACACTGCCAAGGCCTGCCCGGGCGCGGTGGCCGGCCAGTCCGGCGCCAACGTGCGCACCCTGAGCAACCCCGGCCTGAGCGTGCGCGACACCCAGGGCGTGGACATCAGCGGCCTGGAAGTGCGCAACTTCTGCATCGGCATCCTGCTCAACCGCGCCGGCAACAGCAGCGTGCATGACAACCGTATCGTCGCCAACCGCGGCGGCGCCGGCATCATGCTGACCGGCGACGACGGCCAGGGCAACGCCACGGCCAACACCACGAACAACAACCGCATCATCCGCAACCAGCTGATCGACAACGGCGACGGCCTGGAACTGAGCCGCGGCGCGGCGTTCAACCTGCTGGCCGACAACCTGTTCCGCGCCAGCAAGCTGACCCCCGAGGCGTCCCAGGGCGTGGAAGTGTTCCAGGCCAGCGACAACACCCTGACCCACAACCGCTTCGAAGGCTACTCCGACGGCGTGCAGATCAACGCCGGCGACCGCAATTACCTGGGTGGCAACGTGCTCATCGGCAACTCCATCGGCATCAGCGTCACCGGCGCCGACAACCTGCTGGACCGCAACGTGATCCACGGCAACCGCATCGGCGTGGCCCTGCGCCCCGAAGCCGTGAGCCACAACACCCGCCTGACCGCCAACCGCATCTGGGACAACAGCCAGGACGTGAAGCGTTGCCAGAGCGGCGGCTCGTGCATCCCCACCCAGCGCACCGGTGCCATCGTCTTCGGCGTGCCGGGCCCGGACAACGCCAGCTTCGTGGGTAACCGCGGCGCCGGCGTGGAAGCCGGCAAGGCAGTGATCTGCGCGGCCAAGGGCGCACCGGTGGTGGACTGCCAGCAGTTGCCCAACCACAACCAGCCGGCGCCCAAGCTGCGCGCCATCGCCGCTGGCCGCCTGCACGGCGAAGTCACCGGCGAGCCCAACAGCCGCTACCGCGTGGAAGTGTTCGGCAACGCCAAGCCGACTGAAACCGAGGCTGCCAACTTCCTCGGCGAGGTGTATGTGTCCACCAACGGCCGCGGCGTGGCCAACTTCAGCTTCCCGCTGGACGTGAAGGAGCCCAACCGCTCGTTCACCGTCACCGCCACCAGCCCGGACGGCGCCACTTCCGAGCTGAGCAAGGCCCTGCCCCGCTGAGCCAATACCGCGCCCTGCCCTCTTTTGGCGGCAGGGCGTCAGGTTTGCCTTTATGTTTGCGCGTTTTACCCCGAGAATGCACCGCGTATTCAGCCACGGCGCTGACGCTTCATTTGCGTAGGACTTCTATGAAACTCGACAAACCCCTGGCCATCGCGCGCCGCAACAAAGAACTCGGCGGCGCGGTGCTTGGTGTCAACAACTGCCATTTCACCCTGCACGACGCCCGTCGCAACATCTTCTGGTTCGACATTCCGGTGGGGCGCCTGGCGGTTGGCCAATATGAGTGGATTCACATGCTCATGCACACCCCGGCCACCGACCAGCTGCTGCACCTGAAGGTGCCCACCGCGTTCTTCCGCGAGCGCATGGAAGGCCTGACCGTGCGTAACGCCGGCAAGCGCAAGTCGACGGTGAGCCTGGAGCTGAGCGCCGACAAGGATTCGTTCCTCAAAGACGTGCGCCCCACCGGCACCGGCGTGAGCTTCGCGCAGTTCCTGCAGGGCTGAAACCGCTGACGCGGGCGGGGGGCGCGCCGGGCGGGGCGGGGGTCCGGGGCCCCCCCCCCCCCGCCC